>NZ_JBPYCR010000019.1:0-51303 GCF_051846915.1 Virgibacillus sp. W0181 | reverse complement strand
CCATGAATACAAGCCGTAAATGTAGTTTGACACCCGCTTTTGTTTTCCGAAACTTCGCCCACTTATAATGCGTTAGATTAAGTGGCAGCGTACTTGAATCAATGATTTTCAATGGCACCCGCTGGGTGCAACTGTGGTGATAACTTTTGATTTGTGCCACCAAATCCATAAAAATTGTCGCAAGAATCGATGGATCCATTTCATTATTTTTACGGGATAACTGCGAAGCACTGATCGATGCAAACCCAAGTTCTTGTTGTAGTTCCCCATTCAAAAGCGCATCACTCATTGCATGCAGACTTTCCGTTTCATGTAGCTGCGCTAGCAGCATCATCTTAATGTAGGAAGCAGTGGTTAACTTCTTTGTGTAATGATCTTGTTTGGTTAAACTTACGTGCTCATCCAATTTTTTAAAATTAATAGGGCTTATCCATTTACCAAATGATGATTTTCGTGTATTCTTGTCCATATCTGTTATCCTTTGTAATGGGATTTGGACAGGAACCACCTGTCTCTCCATTATAAAGGATTTTTTATTGGAGAAAAAGCAAATTACTGATCATTGGGAATATTAGTAATTATTTGTTTTAATTAATGCAACGCTAGTGTTCGAAAGTATAAAAATCCTCGCCATAGTAGCGACGAGGATTTTATATAGTATTCATTATTGAAAATGTAATGATTAACCTTGTAATAATAAATCGTATGGGTCTTCAAGAAGTTGCTTGATGCGTACTAAGAACTGTACGGCTTCTTTTCCATCTACGATACGGTGATCATAGGAGAGTGCTAAATACATCATCGGGCGCACTTCAATTGAATCATCCGGCATTACAACCGCACGCTTAACAATATTATGCATTCCGAGTATACCAACTTGTGGTGTATTTAAAATTGGTGTAGATAGCATAGATCCGAAAATACCGCCATTTGTAATGGTAAATGATCCACCTTGCAGGTCAGCTAATTGTAATTGTTTATTTTGTGCTTTTGTGCCCAAATCAACAATTTCACGTTCAATTCCTGCAAAATCTTTTTTATCAGCATCTCGTACAACCGGAACAACAAGCCCATCATCAGTTGAAACGGCGATACCGATGTCATAAAACTGCTTTTCCACGAGTTCATTCCCTTGAATTTCAGCATTAATCAATGGGAATTCTTTTAATGCAGCCACACTTGCTTTTGTAAAGAAGGACATAAATCCTAGTTTGATATCATTTTTCTTTAGAAAATCATCTTTTCGCTCGCTACGAAGTTTCATGATCGCTGACATATCCACTTCATTGAACGTAGTCAACATTGCTGCTGTTTGCTGTGCTTCCACCAATCGCTTAGCAATTGTCATACGACGACGAGACATTTTTGTTCGTTTCACTGGCTTTTCAAACTCGGTTTTTTCAGCTTCCGAAGCTTCTTTTTTCGCAGGTGCAGATGATTTGGACTCATTCGCTTTTGCAGCATCTACATCTTCTGGACGAATACGCCCTAAAGGATCTACAGGCTGTACTTTACTAAGATCAATATTTAGTTCTCTAGCACGTTTTCTTGCTGCTGGTGAAGCTACAATATCTTGCTTTGCTCCTGTTGAAACTTCTTCTTCTTTTACTTTCGGCTGATCTTCTTTTTTAGACGCATCTTTTGGTGTTTCTTCTTCTGTTTTTTCTTTCGGCTTTTCTTCTGCAGGTGCACTGCTACCTGCTTCACCGTTCTCATCTACTTTCGCAATGACGTCACCAACCTCAACGTCATCTCCTTCTTCACTTAGAACTTCTGTAATAACACCTGCATGATCAGCGTTCACTTCGACATTTACTTTATCGGTTTCCAGTTCAACTACCGGATCTCCAACTTCCACTTTATCCCCTTTTTTCACTAACCATTCAGAAATCGTACCTTCCGTAATGGACTCTGCAAGTTCAGGAATCTTAATTTCCTTCATTAGTATTGCCTCCCTTGGACGGATTAATTGCTTTTTTAATAATCTTATTTTGTAACACTTTATGAATGTTCGGTTCTCCAACTGCAGGTGAAGAGCGATCTGGCCTACCGATATAACGCAAAGATTGTCCCTCTTTTAATAACTCGCGTATATGGTTTGCGACAAAATTCCAGCTTCCCATATTTTTCGGTTCTTCCTGGACCCAAACAACTTCATCTACATTTGGAAGTTTATTTAATACTTTTTCCAACTGTTTTTTCGGGAACGGATAAATTTGTTCAATGCGAATTGCCCGCAACCACTCGAAGTTTTCTTCCGATCCATCGATCGATTCTTCAATATCGACCATTACTTTACCTGAACCAAGCAATAGACGTGTTGCGGATTTATCGTTTACGGCTAGATTTGGCTGATCGCGCAGTGGCAAAAAGTTGCCTTCTGTAAATTCTTTTGCTTCGGATGCAACACGCTGATTCCGCAATAAACTTTTTGGTGACATTAGAATAAGCGGTCTTGCCTCTCCAAGTCCCCGCATTTTTGCTTGTCGGCGCATTAAATGGAAAAACTGTGCCGAGGAAGTTACATTTGCTACGATCCAGTTATTCTCAGCCGCCATTTGCAAGTATCGTTCCAGCCTTGCACTGGAGTGTTCTGGTCCTTGCCCTTCATAACCATGGGGCAGTAGCATAACCATATTCGATTTTTCGCCCCACTTGGCACGGGCAGATGAAATAAATTGATCAAAAATAACTTGTGCAGCATTGGCAAAATCTCCGAACTGCGCTTCCCAAATAACTAATGTTTCCGGCGATTGCACGCTATATCCATATTCAAATCCTAGAACACCCGATTCGGATAGTGGGCTGTTACGAATATCGAATGATGCTTCCGCTTCCTCAAGTCCATGCATCGGACAGTAAGATTCGTTCGTTTCCACATCATACAGTACGAGATGGCGGTGAGCGAAAGTACCTCTTTCCGTATCTTGACCAGTCAAACGAATCGGAATACCATCCTTTAATATCGAGGCATAGGCTAATGCTTCACCCGCTCCCCAATCCGCTTTATTTCCTTCTTCCAGTATATTTTCGCGTCTTTTAAACACTCTTTCAAGTCGCTTAAATCCTTTAAAGTTTTCCGGACGCTTCAACAGTCCTTCGTTTAATTTCTTTAAGTCTTCTAGAGGAACGGCGGTTTCGAAATGATCAAGTCCATTCGTAAGACTTTTCGGCATTTCTTTTATTTCAACTACCGATTCGTCTTCTTTCATGCTCTTATATAATTCTTGTAATTTATTTTCAGCTTCCTTTTTCGCTTCTTCAAAAAAGTCAGTTTCTACAATTCCTTCCGTCTGTAGCTTTTCTGCAAACAGGGTTGCAACCGTAGGATGATTATCAATTTCTTTATATAATAGCGGTTGGGTGGAGCGTGGCTCATCCATCTCATTATGCCCATATCGACGATAACCGACCAAGTCGATCAAAAAGTCCTTATGAAATTTTCTGGAATAATCATACGCCAACCGAACTGCTCGAATACAAGCAATCGGGTCATCCGCATTTACATGGACAACCGGAATTTCAAAACCTTTAGCTAAATCACTAGCATAGCGGGTTGATCGCCCATCTGTCTGGTTCGTCGTATAACCTACAAGATTATTCGCTATAATGTGCAGTGTTCCGCCGGTACGATACCCGGGCAATCCACTTAGATTCAACGTTTCTGCAACAACGCCTTCACCAATAAAAGCTGCATCACCGTGAATGAGTACTCCAATCGCCTTGCTCAAATCCTGTTTGGGGTATCCTTTTTCCTTGCGATTGTCCTGTGCTGCGCGCTTAAAGCCTTCCACAACAGGATTAACAAATTCCAAGTGTGATGGATTGTGCGCTAGTGTGATACGTGTTGTTGTTTCGTCATTATACTTTACTTCTTTCGTCGCCCCAAAATGGTATTTCACATCCCCGGTCCAACCATAATTAATGCCCATGGATCCTTCAGATGGAACAAGTTCCTTATCAGGTGAATGATGGAATTCAGAAAAAATCCGATCCAACGGCTTCCCCAACACATGTGAAAGGACACTTAAACGACCGCGATGAGCCATTCCCATCATAATATTGTCGATTTTATCCTTGTTCGCATGTTTGACGACATGATCAAGCATTGGTACCATCATTTCTAATCCTTCAATGGAAAATCGCTTTTGTCCTACAAATGTTTTCTGTAAGAATTCCTCAAAACCTTCAACAGAAACAAGGCGCTCCAGTAGATTCTTTTTGTCATCAACCGAAACAGCTGTTAGAAATTCGCCTGATTCAATGCGATTTAACAACCATTGACGTTCATCATCATTATTTACATGGTCATATTCAAACGATATTTTTCCTGTATATAATTCTTTTAAATAAGCAATTACATCCGCACCGGTATCCACTCCATGTGGTGATTGCTCCCATAACCAGGATGCGGGCATTTGTTGCAAGTCATTTTCTGTTATTCCATATGTAGAGGGATCTACTAGACCGGACTTTTGTTTATTACCTCCGACAGCATAAATATCCGCCTCTAAATGCCCATAACGACGAATAGCCTCAACAAGTTTCATCGCTGAGGTGAGTTTTTTCACTTCTGTATCGGTAGGTTTTTCAGATGTTGATTGTGTTTGCATCGATGCAGTTTGAGTTTGATACATCCATTCAGGGGCCCCGTATTGATCAAACATTTCTTTTAAAGAAGAATCAACAGTATCAGCATCTTCCTTGTATAATTCATATTGCTCTTCAATATAACCCATGTTGGGCCCGTAGAATTTCTTCCAGAATCTTTCATTGGATTCTTCACGCTGTGCCACGTCTTATACCCCCATTAGATAGTAACTTTCTCCGCCATAAAACGGTTAAATTTCATTCAATCCTCATTATAGAACTGACGGTTAACTTCATCAACTAATATACCTTAAAATATGAAAACATTATAGAATAACATGAATAGCTCCACTAAAATATGACAATTTTTATAATAAAGCAGCTTACACTTCACTTTCTTTTATTTATTAGGTATAATAAAATCACTATTTACGATACTATTACTTAGATACTATTTGTATTTTCAAGGAGGCTGCATCACATGAAGTTATTATTGCTATTTGCGGTAATTCTTACTTTCTTGACGTCTTGTTTAACGTCTGCTTATGAATCAAAACCTGGAATTCCTAAAGATGATCAATAACTAGGCCCGTCATGCAACCGTCAGTTGTATGACGATTTTTTTCGCTTTAAATCGCTATTTTTTTCTTAACCCCGTATATTATTTCAAACCGGGAAAATTTTGCTGCCGTAGCACTTCATAAATAATAATCGCCGCTGTATTGGATAGATTCAAAGAACGAACCTTTTCATTCATGTGAACCCGAAGACAATAATCTTCTTTTCCCTCCAGCAATTCTTTTGGTATTCCATCTGTCTCTCTGCCAAAAATAAAAAAAAGTTCTTCCTCCCTATTGCTAAAGTTAAAGTCAGTGTAATGTTTTGTACCAAAGTTCTCAATATAATAATAGGTTGCCTTCGGGTACGTATCATACAATTCATCAATCGATTTGTATTCTCTAATCTGAACATCTTTCCAATAATCAAGTCCCGCCCGGCGCAACATCTTGTCTTCCGTTGAAAAGCCTAGTGGATGAACAAGATGTAAAACCGTGTCAGTCGCCAGACAGGTCCGGGCAATATTCCCTGTATTAGCCGGAATTTCCGGTTGAAATAATACGACGTGCATACTCATCTGTCATTCTCCTTGCGATTGGTTCTATTGCTGTTGAACGTTCTAATTATATCATGTTTTTCCAATTTGAAAAAATTTGTACTGTATCTCTGGTGTCCACGCTGTAGAATCTTCATATGACCAATAACGGTGCCGGCTATTATCGGTATGGGCGTTTACGAGCGGCATGCCGTTTGCATCGTTAGCAACAACAATCGTATTATGATCCCATCTGCCATCTCCTTGAAAATCATAACAAATAATGTCCCCCGGAAGCAGATTTATAGCTGTATCCGTTTCCTTCCCTTTCAGACCCTCTGTTGAACCACTTAAATACCATCTTAGGGAATGAGCTACCGCCCAGCTGTAACTCCAGTTATCACCGTTATACCACCACCCCTTGTCACGAATTGGTGCACCGCGCATCGGCGCTCCTCCAGCACGTAAACATTGCGAAATATAGTTCGTACAATCAACTGAAAATGTTCGATATTCTGGGTTGTAATCATTCCACCAACGTTCCGCATACCTGACTGCCGCATGACGGTCATAGGAAAACCGTTCTTCCGTATGATCAGTCGTTCTCACAGATGCAACAAATAATTGTGCTTGCCCCGAATGTGTAGTAATCGGCTGCGCAGGATTGTTAAAAACTGTCTTATGATCCATCAATTTTCCATCCTTTAATTGATATTGATAAGGAATAGTTTGTTCTTCGATATAAAAATAGTCATTTTGTTTAATGAAAAATGATAGGTGCAGCAAATACTCATATGTTTTTTGCTGATCATATGCAATCCCCCGTACAAAACGCCCTTCACCACGTATACGGACGATCTCGGCGTTACGTTCATGAAAAAGTTCTTTTTTTCGTACCCACCAATTTTTATTCAGGTGTTCCTTCTGAAAGAAATCGAGCCACTGTGCTTGTATTTTCCCCATTAAAAATCCCTCCATACTATCTATATGAAGGGAAAGCTTGTATTAATGGCAAATGCCGTAATATTTCATATCACTTTTCAGGAATAGTTAATTAATTTCAGCCCATGCTCCAATTCAACGACAACCCGTTCATCGGATTCTTTCTCCAATGCTTGTTCCATTGCCTCATAAGCGTCTTTCGTGCCAATTTTCCCTAGTGCCCAAGCAGCAGTGCCACGAATAACCGGTCGTACATCTTCATGTAATACGGCAATTAATTCATCAACCGCTGTTTCATCTTTATAATGTGCTAGCCCGATAATCGCGTTTCGCTGTAGTGGTTTTTTTCCACGCCAAAATCCAGCAATATGACCAAACTTTTCCTTGAATTCACGATTGGACATTCGTAGCATCGGTTTTAATTGTGGTTTGGCAACCTCCCCATCCGGTTCGAACTCCGGATGAAGATGATAGTCGATTTTTTTATTTTTTGGACAAACTGCCTGACACGTGTCACACCCATATACACGTGTACCTATTTTTATCCGGAATTGCTCCGGTAAGAAGTCTTTCGTTTGCGTTATAAATGCGAGACACTTTTGCGCATTCAATTGACCCGCTTGCTGAAGTGCACCAGTTGGACAAGCATCAAGACAAATATTACAATCCCCACAGCTGTCTTCTATTGGGGAATCCGGTATAAAAGGAATATTTGTTATTAACTCGCCAAGATAAACGTATGAACCAAATTCAGGCGTAATAATTAACGTGTTTTTACCGCTAAATCCAACTCCAGCCCGCTCAGCAACCGCCCGATCCGAAAGTTCACCAGTATCGACCATTACTTTACCCATAAAATCCGGCACCTGTTCCTGTATATAGGAAGTGAGCTTATTCAGACGATCCCGCAACACATCATGATAATCCATTCCCCATGATGCACGGCAGAAAATTCCTCGTCTGTTGTCTTTCGTACTGCGTGGCGCATTTTCTATACGGGAGGGATATGCAAGTGCAATCGAGATAATCGATTGTGCTTCAGGCATTAGGCGTTCCGGTTCCGTTCGTTCCTCTAACGTTCCTTTTTCAAATCCGGACTGATAGCCAAGCTCCTGTTGACGTTTCAATCTTTCTTTCAATTCCGTAAAAACATCTGCAGACGCAAAGCCAATCTTATCAATCCCTATTTCTTTACTGTATGCTATAATCTTCTGCTTTAATTGTTCGGTTTGCACAGACAATACCCTCCCTTCTTTTTTCCTTATCGTTTTTCATATAAAATCAGCATACATTATTATATAATGCAAGTGCAAGCAACGTCTAATGTTAAGAAAAGTACTTATCAGTTAGGCGCCGAGGTAAATCGACCAGGTTCTGAGCGCTGTCAGGATTAGACGGCTGTGCCCTTAGGCTGCGTAATTGCTTGTCACACCGACAAGATTTGCACTAGAAAACTCTGGGATTGTAGCTACGCTTTCGCCCCGCTGAAAAGAATTGTACGTCGAAGCTAGACAACTGCGAAAAAACATATACTATCTACCCTCTGAAAAATGAGTTTCATTTACAACTTTTGCCGGTAAGGGTAAAATAGTTAATAGGTAAGGAGGAGATTTGATTGTCGGTTTATCCTATCATGATGTCACAAGGTAAATTTGTACACAGCGACAGTTTAAAATACCCATATGAAGAACGAGGCGCGCAGTTTGGAGATGGCATTTACGAAGTCATCCGAATTTATGAGGGTAATTACTATTTGTTAAATGAGCATGTCGATCGACTATTTCGCTCTCTTGAGGCAATTAAAATTTCGATTGACTATACGAAGGAAGAGATCATCGCCTTATTGGAGCAACTAATTCAAAAAAATTCCATGGAAAACGACGGAATGGTTTATTTACAAATCACACGTGGTTCGGCTCCGAGGGTTCATACGTTCCCGGAAAATGTAACACCGAATGTATATGCATACATGGATGATTTTCCTCGATTCTTAAATGAAATGGAAAATGGAGTTTCTGTTATTACACATAAGGATACAAGGTGGGATTACTGCTATATTAAAAGTTTGAACCTATTACCAAACATTTTGGCAAAGCAAGAAGCATTGGAACAAGACTGCTATGAAGCAATATTGCACAAGGATGGGATCATAACAGAATGCTGTTCTTCCAATATCTTCTTAATTAAAGACGGAAGCATCTACACTCATCCAGCCACAGAACAAATTTTACATGGATGTGTGCGACTTGCCGTCAAGCGACTTGCCAAGCAACTCAACATTCCTTTTGTAGAAGAAGCTTTTACGCTGGATGACATCGCAACTGCAGATGAATTATTTCTCACGAGCAGCATGTCGGAAATAATGCCAGTTGTTCAAGTGGACGGAAGACAAGTTAAAGATGGATCACCGGGAGAGATAACGAAAAAATTGCAGTTAGCTTATGAAAAAGATGCTAATATCGCATCCAGAAAAGTTAATAGTTAAACGCAACTTAAGATGCCCCTTTTGCCCTGTGCAAAGGGGCGTTTACGTAGCTGATCATTTTGGGAACTTAGTCGACAATTAGCTAAACCTAAAAAAATGGGAAGATATCCGTGGTTGAGGAGTTATATATCCGTACTTGAAACGATATATCCGCACTTGCCGCGCAAAATCATTGAATTTCAGAAATCCCCGCATTTGCCGAGCAATATCAAGCACAGGGATTTCCAAATTAATTAACACGATAAAGTTTTCTCAAACTACATACCGTGCATATACAATAATTAAAATAAGCACCCAAATCGCGTCCACAAAGTGCCAGTAATAAGAAAATATTTTAAACTTCTCCATATATAAACCATGAGGTATCGATCGTTTTAACTGTATAAATAAAATGATCATCCAACCACAGCCAAATGCGACATGAGCCGCATGAAGCCCAACGAGTACATAATAGGAACTTAAAAAAGAGCTTGTACTTAATCCATAACCTGCTTGCACATAGCTATAAAACTCATTTATTTCCAATCCTAGAAAGATGAAAGCAAACAGTAAAGTAACCGCAAGCCAAGGAACGATTACTTTTAATTTTTGTTCTTTTAGCCCCCGCTCCGATAATATTAGCGTCCCGCTACTGGATAACAAGAAAACGGAAGAAAACACTACACTTTTCCATTCAAATACATCAGATGGGTGCGGCCCTTCTGAGGAAGGGGTAAACACAAGATACGTTGCAAACAACGTTAAAAACATAATCGATTCGACAAATAGATAGATGAAGAACCCCATTTGCTTATCTTTAAACAATGCTGCTTCATAATTATTCATGTGCTTTTTCCTCCTTGCCGTAAAACAATTCCCTCTCATCATGAAAAGCGCGCACAACAAAACAAGCCAATTCTGCAATCCCTGCTAACACGGCGATTATATACCAGTCGTACATGAGACCGAATGCTAGCACGCCAAGTAAAAGTGCCATTACTAAAGGAATAATAGAATCTCTTGAGAGCGGTTCCGCACGTACGTCAGTTGTCGTTTTCAACTTTTCACCTCGCTGTTTCGCATACCAAAAAGGATCCATCTCTTGCACAGCAGGCATTGGCTTAAAGGAGTTTTCCGGTGCTGGTGAGGCAACCGTCCATTCGAGCGTACGACCATTCCATGGGTCCGGACCAACACGCTTCTTTGCTCGTAATGTAATAAATAAATTTACAAACAAGAACAAAATACCGATACCCATCAGAAACGCACCAACCGTGCTTATAAAATTAGTTTTAGACAATCCTTCACCGATATCATAGGTGAACGTCCGGCGCGGCATACCTTTTAGTCCAGTTATGTGCATGGGGAAAAAGGTTACATGATAGCCGATTAAAAACAGCCAAAAATGCCATTTTCCTAGCGATTCATTTAGTTTATAACCAGTCATCTTTGGAAAATAATAATAAATTCCCGCAAAAATACCAAGAATCGTTGATGCCAAAATAACATAATGGAAGTGAGCCACAACAAAGTGTGAATCATGAAACTGAAAGTTAGCCGCTGACATTGAAAGCATGACACCTGTTACCCCTCCCATCACAAAGGACGGGATAAAACCCAATGCGAAAAGCATCGGTGTGGTCATATGTAGCACTCCACCACGCATCGTGAACAACCAGTTAAATACCTTGATGCCTGTTGGTACAGCAATTGCCATCGTTGCTAAAGCAAAAAAGGTATTTACTACAGGACCTAGCCCTACAGTAAACATATGATGCACCCAAACCATAAAGGCAAGAAATCCAATTAAAGCAATGGAAGTAACCATCATCGGATAACCAAAAATTCTTTTTTTCGAAAAGGTCGTAATAATGTCGGAAAACAATCCAAATGCCGGCAACGCAAGAATATATACTTCTGGATGCCCAAAAATCCAAAATAAATGCTGCCAGAAAACAGGGTCTCCATCCGGTCCGATAAAAAATTTTGTACCAAACATTCTATCGAACATAAGTAAATAAAGACCCATTGCCAGCACGGTAAATGCGATTAAAATCAAGAAAGAAGTTATTAAAGTAGACCATGTAAATAAAGGCATTCGCGTCATTTTCATACCTGGTGCCCGATGTCTGATGATTGTTATAATCAAATTTAATGCAGTAAAAATAGTTCCTAGGCCAGAAATTTGCACACCAAAAACGTAGAAATCCGAGTTAACGTCCGGTGTGAATAATGAAGTCGATAATGGCGCATAGCCCGTCCAGCCAATTGCCGGTGCACTGTCAAAAAAGAAAGCGAGGTTAAATACCATTCCACCCGTGAAAAACAGCCAAAAGCCGAGCGCATTTAGAAAAGGAAACGCTAAATCCCGCGCACCAATTTGCAAAGGAACAGCAACATTCATTAACCCGAGCAACATTGGCATCGCTGCAAAGAAGATCATCATCGTACCGTGTGTCGTAAATACTTCATTATATTTCTGGAATTGAAATACCCAGAATTCATTGTTCGGCAAAGCGAGCTGTGAACGAATAAGCAACGCATCAACCCCTGCTCTGATAAAAAATAAAAATCCGAATAACATATAAAGTGTTCCAATTTTTCGGTGGTGGGTTGTGCGCATGTACGTCCAAATGAGAGGAAGTTTCTTCTTTTTTAAAATATAGATAAGAAGAAGTACACCCGCTATTATTACAGAAGCCCATGCCGCTATAACGTCGGAAGGTATGTATTTCGACAACCCAAAAATTGAGATATGCAACACTCATCCATCCTTTCTGTAATTTATCCTCGTGTTAATAGATTGTAAGAATCAAGAAGCAGGTAAAAGATTAATAGGGGAAATCTTCCTGTAAAACCCCAAATTTATTTAACTACCGTCCCGTAAAAGTGAAATAAAGACCCTGTTCAATGAAATTCCTCTACTAGTAATAAACCTATGTTTAACTGAAATAAGTTTATTTCCCCTCCTGATTGTCGGGTTTTTTCAAGTATGCTGCATAGTCTTCCTTTGAAACGACAGTTGTTTCAAACACCATGTTTGTATGCTGAATACCACAGTACTCTGCACACTTCCCTTCATACTCCCCCTTCTCCGCATTTTCAATGACATAGGAGTGGGGTTTGTTTGGTATGACATCAACCTTTCCGGCAAGCTGTGGGATCCAAAAAGAATGAATCACGTCATTTGACTCCAATTGAAAAACGATCGACTCCCCTTCAGGAATAACAAGCTCATCATGTACTGTTTTTCCATTTTCATGTTCAAACGTCCATGAAAATTGTTGCGCAGTTACTTGGATATGAACTCCTTCCTTACTTGAAATTGCTTCCGTACTTGGTGATTGTTCATAAGTCATTTTAACGGTCGGTACAGCAAGAATAGCTAGCAATATAAAAGGAATAATCGTCCATGTTAGTTCAAGTTTTTTGCTACCTTTCACATCTTTAGGTATGAAATCTGCCTTTTCTTTTGTATACCGATATTTAATAACAAATCTCGCAAATAAAATAAATACAGTTAATAATACGATCGCCATTACGCCTAAACTAAGCCAAATTAAAAATGCCTGATCTTTACCAGTCGAACTTTTCGGATCTAATACACTAATTTGGCTGCAACCGGTTACGAACAAAAGAACAAGAAAAAATAGCACACGTTTCAAGCTGTATTTCCCCTTTCTTTCATAGACAAATAGACACCTCTATTTTTTGTTCCCAGTTCGTTCACAAATTAAACAAATGTTTTTTTACACTATTTTTCGGGAAAGGATTTTCAAATCGCATTCTAAGATTAACTTTTAAATAAGCAATAGACGGTACTATATTTGACATCGAGGGTCAATACCTACTGTAGAGATGCAGGCTTGACAATAACGATATAAAAAATTAAGTTGGAGGGGTTGCATGCTCAAGGAGCGAAATATTTGGATACTTTTTATCGGCTTATCACTATTGGTTGCATGTACAAACCAGACAAATAGTGACAACAAAATGTATAATGCAAAGGACATTCGTGCATCTATTAATGAATTGGATTCGGACAGCGACATTATTTATGGTAAAAAGATCTTTGACGATACGAATACGATGGTACCGGAAAATGTAGGTAACAAACTGTCTTGTTTAAGCTGTCATAGTGATGGTGGACTTTCACAAAATTCACCAATGGTTGGTATTACCGAAAAATTCCCAATGCAGCGTCGCGGGGAACATACAACAATTGAAGACCGTATTAATGGATGTTTTGTTCGTAGTATGAATGGAGAAAAACTTGATGAAGACAGCAAAGAAATGAAAGCGATGGTTGCTTATTTTGAGTTCATTTCACAGGATGTGGCATCAGAAGAAGATATAACGTGGCGGATGACAAATGATATGAAAAAAGTACCCGAGCCGGATGTGACAAGAGGTGGGGAATTGTTTGTAGAAAAGAATTGTATTTCCTGCCATGCGACAGATGGTTCAGGCACGGGAGATCATACAGGTCCTGCACTATGGGGCGATGGGTCGTTTAATGAAGCTGCAGGCATGACAAAGATTGAAAAAGCAGCAGGTTTTATACGGAACAATATGCCAAAAGATCAACCAGGAACTTTAACGGATCAAGAAGCAGCTGATATCGCCGCATTTCTACTATCGCATGAACGGCCAATTGCTGATGAAAAAGTGGGGGATTACCATTTGAGTCCGGATCGTACTTATATTACAAAAGAACGAAGAGAACAAATTAGAGAAGGAACTTTCGATTGGTCCTCCTTAGATGTCATTGTACCGAAAGATGATTAATAAAAGTGCTAGCGTCCTGGTCAGCCCCGACAAGCTTAAGCAAGAAATAGTAGTGGCGGGTATTGTCACGGAGAGTTATTTCTTAAGACCTCGAGGGGCTGGGCGCTAAAGCTAGACAGCTATGCGCAAAAATTTATACTTTCTTACCTTTTAGAAAATGCCGGCGCTATCTTAAACGCCGGCATCCTTTTTATGAAATATACTTTTCTAAAAATCCACTTAATGCATTTACATATTTTTCTTTATTTAAAACAAAACCTTCACCATGACCTGCTCCATCGATTGTGATGATTTCTTTCTCACTTTTCGTATTTTCATATAACGTTTGTGCCATATTCGTAGGTACAAACGAATCCTCATTTCCATGAATATACAGAATGGGGACTTCAGCTTTTTTAACTTGATCCAATGCCGATGCTTCGGTTAATGAATAGCCGGCTCTAACTTTGGTGACGATACTTGTACTTGGCAATATTGGAAACGCTGGCAAGTGGTACATCCGTTTCATTTGATAGGCGAACAGGTCATATACACTCGTATAAGGACTATCGGCTACAATAGCTTTTACGTGATCAGGCAGCTTCTCACCGCTTGCCATAAGAACTGTTGCTGCTCCCATCGATAGTCCATGCATAACAAGTTCACTGTCTTGACCACGCTTTTCTATAATCACATCAAGCCAATCTATTAAATCAAGCCGATCATGCCAGCCAAATCCAATGTAATCTCCTTCGCTTTTTCCGTGACCGCGCATATCAGCATAGAATACATTATAACCAAGCTCTTCATAATAATATTGACCATACAAGCCCATATCACTACCACGTCCGAGATATCCGTGCGTAAAGACGACCGTTTTATTTGTCGGAACTTCAGCCTCCAAATAATACCCTTGTAACGTGAGCCCGTCATTCGAAGTCATTTCCCATTGTTCAAATGGTTGCTCTCTTACCCATGAGCGCCAATCGCCTTCCAAGAAAACGTTCATCGCTTCTGCGGATACCTCCAGATCGGAATTGCCCTGCAAAAAATCCTTTACATTTCGTTCAATTGCTAGGTTGTAAAAATAAAAACTAGCAATAATATCTATAACTAAAAGAACACCAAATAGTCCTGCAATTATCTTGATCCACCTCTTTTTTTTCATGAACTCCCCCCTTGAAAAAAATGAGTCTGTATATCTAGTATATATGATTGTTCGGTGATTTTTCTATGGTACATCTTAACAACACATAAGAAAAACGCAAGCGCCCTGGTCAGCCCCGACAAGCTTAAGCAAGAAATCGTAGTGGCGGTTTTTGCCACGAAGAGTTATTGCTTAAGACCTCGAGGGGCTGGGCGCTTAAGCTAGACAGCTATGCACAAAATTTTATTCTTTCTGACACAATTACAAAAATCTAAATAGCCTCACACTCAAATTGAAAAAGTGTGGAATACTTCGGTCATACACAGTCGTGTATTTTATCAATGAAACAGTCCTGTTTCTTTTGACTTTTGCATAAGCTTTTGCGTTTGTTTATTGATCGGATCTTTTAAAAACAACCCGATAACAATTGCCGAAACCCCAAAAATTCCCAGTATTGCAAGATCATGCAATGCTCGTTTCCATACAATCCCACCGACAGCTTCTCTCATGAGATCGACTGCATATGTGAACGGTAGAAATGGACTAATCGTCTGAAAAAACTCCGGCAGTAATACAACCGGGTATGTTCCACCCGAACCGGCAATTTGCAGCACGAGCAATATAATGGCCATTGCTTTTCCAACATCCCCAAAAACGGATACGAGCGTATAAACGATAGCCATAAATACCATGCTTATGAACAAGCCGAATGTAACAAACCAAAATAGGCTGCTTACATCTACACCGACGAGAAAATGATCCCCTAAGGTTACAATTAATGTTTGTAACAGACCAATCGTTGCAAAGGTGAGATAACGCCCGAAATAAACTTGTTTTCCTGTGAAAACTTCACGATTCACTTCTGTTGATAATAACGAAATAAGCAGTAAGGCACCAACCCAAAGCGATAACACAGTGTAAAAAGGTGTCATTCCAGTTCCATAATTTGGGATAGAAAAGATTTTGGTTTCGCTTAGTGTTACTGGCTCAGCAAAAAATCCTTTTTCTTGCTCCGGATCATTCTTCAGTAATTCAATTATTTCATTAATATCTGTTTCTGCTTGCAAGTTGCGAATTCGATTTGCAAGTTCATTTACTTTATTATTCACATACGGAAGTTCGCCCACCACATTGGCAAGTGTTTGTTTTCCTTCTGTTAAATTATTTTCTGTACGTGATAATAACTGTTCGACTTCTGGAAATGTGTCTTCTATTGTGTTTAAAATCCCTTTTGCTGAATGTAACGTTTCTTTTGTATTTGTAATTTCCTTCAAAACGAAGGGGTGGATTTCTTCTTTATATTTTTTTACAAATTGATCTACTTGAACGGAAGTGTCTGCTGCTTTTTCCTTCAAATCAGAAAAAACTTGTTCCGCCTCTTCTGATTTTGTGTTTATAAATTGATCTATTTCAGCGTTTTTCTTTTTCACCAAATTCATTTCCGCTTTTAATCTCGCTATATTTTTAAGTGCTTCATCAATTTTTTCACTGTTAGAGTTTTCTTCTGTTTGCTGTGCTTTTATTTGTTGCAATGTTTGTTCAATTTGATTGATTGTATCCGTTGCAGATTCAACTTTTTCATTCGTTTTCTTAATTAGTGGCAGACCTTCCTGCAAATTCAGATGCGAATTTTGAACTTCTTTCATGAATTCATCAATTTCAGTTGTGATTTTTTGTACTTTCTCAAGATCTTTTGTAATCTTCGGTGCTATTTCTGTTAATCTTTCTTCCGCTGTATTTAAAAAAGATGTCGTTTCATCGATTATCTGTAATCCTTTACTTGTCGTTCGTTTTGCTTCTGGTAGCAATCCACGGGCTTTATGAATAATATTTTCTCCGTTGGTAGCATCAGACATCGCATCATGCAATAATTGATTTATTTCCGGAAGATTGTCTTCAAGCGTAAAAACATACTCCTCAAACTGTTTTATGTCAGGCAGATCCTTCTCCATTTCGATTCCAATTTTGTTGAATAAATCAAAAATGACCCCATTTACGGTAGCTATGAACTCACTACTTATTTGGTCAACGATATAGGATGCGCCTTTTTCCGTAATTTTAGGAGCAATAGCATTTATTTTTTCATTTACATAGTAATCCACATTTGCTTTTTGCGGTGATCCTTCAATGACAGAGCTTAAATTTTTCGAGAAATTTTTCGGTATAACAATAGCCGCAAAATAATCTCCATACTCTACTTTATCCATCGCTTCATCGCGACTGACGAAATGCCAATCCATATCCTTGTTTTTCTTTAAGGTGGCTACCAATTCATCGCCAACCTGAAGTTCCTGATCACGAACCATTGCACCTTCATCTTCATTGACGATCCCGATCGGTATTTGATCTGTTTGTCCATACGGGTCCCAAGAAGCTTTTATATTTAACCAAGCATATAAGGATGGCAATAGAATAAGTCCGCCGATTAAGATAGCCGCCACCCAGTTAGTTGCTATGTTTTTTGCATCAGATGAATAAATACCCCAGATGTTTTTCATGTATAACGTCCTTGCTGTATGTAATGTGTCAATTTTATAGAACATAGTACTGTATTATAGCAATGTTTATTTTATATTACCATTTACACATACCTTATCCACGTGTTGGTGTATCAAATTTCATTGAATGAATAAAATCAAATAAGATTGGCCTAGTTGTTGGCCAACCTTATTCATCGAAGTTTAACGAGATATCTCTATGATTGCATCTTTTCAATAAACGTTTTCAATACATGTACGCCTTGAACACAATCAGATAAATCGGACCATTCTGCCGGGTTGTGACTTATACCATCTTTGCTTTGCACAAATAACATAGCAACTGGTGCTTTTTCTGCAATGATCATCGAATCATGTCCTGCACCACTTGGTAATTTATAGCTATTTATATTATTGGCCTTAAACGCTTCCTCCAGTTTGTGTTGTGTATTTTCTTCGATTGGAACCGGGGACGTACGCATGCTTTCATATGATTCCACATGAACACTATTTTTCTCTGCTATTTTCTGTGCGGCAGTAGTAACTTTTTCAATTAAAGCATCTCGAGTTTCTTTGAATATATCCCGAATATCAACATATAACTTTACTTCACCCGGGATTACATTTACCCCATTTGGTTTAATAAATTGCTTTCCTACAGTTGCTACTGCTGAGTCACTCACTTTCGGAGCCAATTTATTTACCTCTAAAATAAATTCACTCGCCGCGACAAGCGCATCTTGACGATCATTCATCGGTGTGTTTCCTGCGTGACCAGCTTGTCCATAAAACGTAAATTCCGTCCATGATGGCCCGGCAATACCTGACACAATTCCACAAGGAAGTCCGGCCTTTTCCAACCGTTTCCCTTGTTCAATATGCAGCTCTATAAAGAGTTCAATATCTTCAAAATTCCGGACGGCCGCTTCGTAGCTTTCAATAGATAGTCCGATTTGGTTTAATACTTCCTCGAAGCTGCTACCAGAAGAATCTTTTAATTTCAGCTTTTCCTGAATATCACCTTTTCCGACAACCGCTTCACTTCCATGAAACCCGCCATTGAAGCGAGAGCCTTCTTCATCTGTGAAAATTGCTACTTCAAACGGTTTATCCGGCTCATAACCTGTTTCTCTCCATGCTTCTACTACTTCCAGTGCTGATAAAACACCTAGTGGACCATCAAAATGACCACCATTTGGCACACTATCTACGTGAGAGCCGCTAATAATTGTTTTCGCTTCTTTATTTTTTCCTTCTAAGCGACCAAATACGTTTCCCGCTCCATCTTGCCATACTTTTAACCCTGCTTCTTTCATCCATTGCTGAACTAACTCTTTTGCTTGCTGCTCTTCTTCTGAAAAACCTGGACGATTGGAACCATGATCAGCGGTTAGACCAATCTTAGACAATTCCCCAAGCCGTTGTGCTAACCGTTCTCCTGAAACGCCATTATAATTATATTCTGTTGCATAATTGCTTAATAATTTTTCCTGTAAAGAAAATTGAGTCATGTAAACACTTCCTTTCCGTGTATATATTTAATGGTAATCGTCTTATTAAAGTTTTACAATATGTTCATACGGGCCGTGTTCAAATTTCTTATATTATCACCTATAAATCATATCCGTATTTAGAATAAAAGTCTTATGGTCGATAAGATGATCGGAACAAATAAAGTTCTGAAATTAATGCTCCTACTATTAATATCGTTCGCTATTGTAAAGAAAAGCGCAAGCGCCCCGCCTATAAACGTCGCGACTGCGCCAGACGGGAGCTGGTGGTTCGATGTTGGGACTGTAGCTCCGCTTTCGTCCCACCGAAAATATTTGTACGTCGAAGCTAGACAGCTATGCACAAAATTATATACATTCTTATCTTTAAAAAAAGTGGCATTGATGCCACCTTTTCATAAAAAAGAACGATTGTAGCTATAGATAATCATTTTATTTTTCTTCTACTGCTTATGATTCACCTGTCATTTGTACGTTTTTGTTACTTTGTTTGAATGGTTATTTTCCAGTTTGCACCGGTTGAAATACGGTACGCTTCCGCAAACGAGCCTTGGTTAATGGCCACACCAATTTTATCAACTGAATTAACGTATAATAGCGCCTCGCCTAAATGGCTGTCAGCAAAAGAACGTCCGAATACCATTTTGTTTTTATATACTTCACGTCGGTTATTCTTAATTGTCACTTCTAGCAAGTCGCCATACTCAATATGAGCCTGCTTAAAAAAGGTTCGATCAATATTTGTCCATAGATTCCCAAACCGAATATCGAGAATATCAATATGTCCAAATATCTTCCCCTCTTTCACCTGTGGATTTGACTTCTGTAATGCTTTTATATTTTTTACATCTAATTCCGTACCAACTTCTTCAAAAGCAATGATTTCGGATGCAAGTCGCGCAGCCGTGTATGCATATACATCACGCCCGTGAAACGTATAGGACTCCCCTGATCTAGGAAGTCTGTTCACCGTCTCATCAATAATCCTGGCTGCTTTAATACCGACACTTTCTGCTATATGTGTCAAAGTACCGTTATCCGGTGTAACAATATATTTATTATCCTTCGTTTTGACAACAATACTTAACCGGTCAGACCCCACTCCAGGATCTACAACAGAAATAAATACGGTATCTTCCGGCCAATAGGCGATCGTCTGATACAAACGATAGGAAGCTTCCCATATATTATATTGTGGTATATCATGTGTAAGATCAAATATTCTTAATGAGGGAGCAACAGATAGTGCTACCCCATACATAGCACTTACAGCACCATCGCTTCGACCAAAGTCTGTTTGAACAACTACGTTTTTACTCATGAAGAACCCTCCTAATAGCTGATAAATTATTTGTATGAAAAGACGACACAAATCGTTTTGTATATATTCTTTCCCATTTATAAAATCAAAAAACCACGCCTTTACCGAAAATCGATAAGGACGTGGTTGGATTTACGTGGTACCACCTTATTTCACCAAATGCTTGCACATTCAGTCTCACCTAGTACGCAAGTCTGTTGACTTTGAATACTGTGGCGGGATAACGAGCGCCAATTCGTCGGAACCTACTAGTAACATACGTTCAGTACGAAACTCCAGGGCCATTGTTCAGATTCGTATTTTTGCTTCCTTTCAGCTACTGGGAGCTCTCTGTTAAAAAATAACTGAATCCTACTTTTCCCCATCAACGTTTTTCATTAATCTATTTATGTTACGTCCAGTATACGAAACATACTTAGATAAAGCAAGATTGATGAATAGCCTGATTTTTTCTATGGAGTGTTATATCCACTCGATTTCGTATGCTGATAATATGCTATAATGGATGCGTTGTCTTCATATATTTATTTTTCCGAATAGGGGTGACGTATTGCGACCGATCATTATTGGTACTCTAGGTGCGCTATTTTTTTCTGCTGCCTTTATTTTTAACCGTTCAATGGAGCTTGAAGGTGGTAGCTGGGCTTGGAGTGCATCACTCCGCTTCTTTTTTATGCTGCCAATGTTAATCTTAATTGTCGGTTACAAGAAAAACGTGAAACCAGTTCTTCTTCATATTAAAAAAAGGCCACTTCAATGGATAATTTGGAGTACGGTTGGTTTTGGATTATTTTACGCACCGATAGCTTTTGGAACAGTATATGCTCCCGGGTGGCTCGTAGCTGCTACATTTCAGCTAAATATTATTGCCGGCTCTTTGCTTGTCCCCTTTATTAATAAGGAAAACAGGCATATTCCGATGCAAAGTATCTTTATATCCATTATTATCCTTATTGGTGTATTTATGATGCAGATCGAACATGCTAACAAAGTTTCTTTCATCGCTGTTATATGGACTGTTATTCCGTTACTCGTTTCTTCCGTTTCCTATCCATTGGGAAATCGAAAAATGATGCAGTTAGTAAATACAGACCTAAATACATTTCAGCGTATTTTAGGAATGACGATTGCATCCATGCCTTTTTGGATTGTTCTGGGAATTTATGCGCTCGTCACGCATGGTCCGCCAAGCACCGGACAAATGACTCAAACATTTATCGTTGCACTTTCCAGCGGTGTTATCGGCACCGTTTTATTTTTCTATGCAACCGAACTCGTGCGTCATGATAACCACAAACTGGCAGGGGTTGAAGCTACTTCTTCCGGCGAGGTCGTATTTGCGCTCTTGGGTGAAATGATTTTGCTTGGCATGTTATTGCCAAGTTGGACTTCAATTATAGGAATGACGTTTGTTATCGTCGGTATTATCCTGCACAGTATGCTCTCTACACTTTTGGATTATAGAAGAAAGGTACTTTATAACAAAATGGCCAAGTGAGAAAAGCGCAAGCGCCCTCGTAGGCTAAAAGCGCAACATCCTAGGACTGTAGCTACGCTTTCGTCCCACCGAAAAGAATTGTATGTCGAAGCTAGACAGATATGCGCAAATTATATACATTCTTATCTTTTTAAAAAACTGCTATTGCTCATACAGCCAGCAATAGCAGTTTTGTTAATTTACTCGTAAGAACAACGCTTTTGAGTCATCAACCGTTCCTTTATTATCCGTAAATTCTCATGATTTGGCCATTGTCGCTCGTTCCTCTGTTGGTGATGTCCCTTTTATATAAAACGAAAGCAATAAAGCAAAAAAGGCTAAAGCCGTTGCAACATAAAAAGCAACATTTACCCCGCGTATAACTAATTCTGGATTTTCAGTTATAGCCCCAGTATCCACAGCGCTTGCAGTCATAATAGTAACGAGCACTGCCGTGCCAATGGAAGCTGCTATTTGTCGCATTGTATTATTCATTGCTGTTCCATGAGGGATTAATCGATCCGGTAATTGATTAAGGCCTGCGGTTGTTGCCGGCATCATAATCATTGATATTCCAAACATGCGCACAGCAAAGACAATCATTAAGTACGCTAGTGAAGTCGTTGAAGTTAGGTTCGTATACAAAAAGGTAGTAATGGTCAAAATCGTTAATCCCACGATAAGCAACCACCGCGCACCGATCCGATCATAAATTCTTCCATTAATCGGTGACATCAGGCCCATAACTAAGGCACCTGGCAATATCATAAGTCCGGATTCAAAAGCGGTAAATCCCGCCATTGTTTGCATATAAATCGGTAATATCGTTTCAGCAGCAATCAAACTTAAAAAAGCAATCATTCCAATAACCGTCGTAATCGTAAATGTTTTATATTTTAGAACTCGGAATTCCAACACGGGATGTTTTAACTTGAACTGACGATAAATAAACACAACCAAGGAGCAAACGCCTATGATGAGCGATAATCCTACGACCTTGTTGGACCAACCTATATTTCCAGCTATACTAAACCCATACAGAAGCCCGCCGAAACCAGCCGTTGATAATCCTATGGACAGGAAATCAACTTTTGGAAAGGTTCGCTTAATCACATTTTTCATTAGAAAGTAAGCAAAAATAATATCAATAATAACTAAAGGGAGTACGACAAAAAATAGCGCTCTCCACTGAAAATATTGTAACAGCCAACCGGAGAGTGTCGGACCAATTGCAGGAGCAAAGGAAATAACCAACCCTACTGTACCCATTGCGGTGCCTCGTTTTTCTATCGGAAAAATCAGTATAAAAATAGTCATCATCAACGGCAGCATCACTCCTGCTCCCATCGCCTGAATTACCCTCCCGATCATTAATACAGGGAAATTTAATGCTATGCCGCATATAAGCGTACCAATTGCAAAAGCGGACATTGCCACTAAAAATAACCTTCTCGTTGTAAAAGTTTCCATTAAAAAAGCCGATATTGGAATCATAATCCCGTTTACTAGCATGAAAATGGTTGTTACCCATTGTGCCGTGTTTTCAGTTAAATTCAAATCATTCATAATAGGAGGGATCGCGGTGACAAGCAAAGTTTGGTTTAGTATGGCTAGAAAAGCACCGGAAAGTAAAACAGCAACAAGAGGTATTTTTTTATGAATCGTTTGTTGGTCAGACGTAGCATCAGTCAATAGTCATTCACTCCCTTTTTAACATTTACTATTTGACATATGTACATAACTGGAGGAGTACGAGGATTTATGGGATGATTAAAAGCACTTTATCAATCGTACTATAGAATCTTCCAATAAAATAATAGACTGCTCAAAATTAGTTAGGGTGTTCTTCTCCAAATGCATTTTTTATCCACAACAAAATAGTCGGCCTCTTTATAAAGAGACCGACCTACAGCATCACAAATTGATGAGCCACATTTGCCGTTATCAATTAAAAAGTTTTAACCACCACTTAGACCAAGTGGGTGTTTGCAGAAACATTCCTGTCTTCCACACAATCGAGGCTTGACATTCCTGTTTCAATATTAAAACTCCCTAATAATTGTTTAGAGGTTAAACTTAAATTATAACGTACAATGTAGCTTGTAATTATATAGTACATCTTTTCCTCTTCTATTTCAATGGTAAAACATTCCAATTTAAAACAATAACGAATAAATTTCTGTAAGTTCCTGTGCACGCAGTTCGTCGCTCGCTTGCTGCGCGTACTTTATCTCCTTTTCCAGAAAACCGTCCAAATATAATATTTCATCTTCTTCCAGACCTTCAATAAATACTTCTATATCTTCATAATTATTATGTTCCATTTTATCATAAATTCGTGAAGATATGTTATCTTCTTCTGTATAATTGGATAGCGATTCCCTAAGATAACGAATTGAACGTTTGATTTTAATCACCTTCTTTTGTTCAGTACTAAATTTTTGTATTCTTTTTTTTAGCTCTTTGTTCCAACTGTGATTTCGGTTGCTGTTTTTTCTCATTTTCTTCTTCACCTTGTGGATTGACACTGCTATTTACCTTCTTTTTGCTCCATAAATGATTGTCTTTAGTCATTACAAACACCTCCACTACTATTATTTCAAGTTTCAGTGGAACTATGCCTATAATAAGGTACAGGTTTATTGCACTAAATCTGCGTTCTTTGTTAAGAGTAGCGTATTGAAAAAATATAAAGGAGTATGATGAGCATGCATCAGGTTATTTTCGGTAATCATGAGGAAAACACTTTAGAGCAATTTGAAAATTGCCTGCAAAAAGGACAGACTGTCGGTGGGGCCTTATGTGCAGATGGACATTACGGCTACAGTCAGCCGGTCGGAGCAGTAATTGTCTATGATGGACAAATAGCTCCTTCCGGTGTCGGATATGATATTGCTTGTGGGAACAAGGCAGTGAAAACCAATTTAACACATGCTGATATTGCAAAAGATATGCCTACAATAATGGACGAAATCAATGAAAATATTCCTTTTGGATATGGTAAAAGCAGCAAGGTAAAATATGATCACGAATTGTTTGATGATCCAACTTGGGATGTATTCCTGGAATTGGGACAACAAACACATGACAAATTAAAAGCCTTGGCTCGTCAACAGTTAGGTACAGCTGGCTCAGGTAACCATTATGTTGATCTTCTTGTTGATGAACAAACAAACCACGTTTGGGCAGCCAATCATTTTGGCAGTCGGGGACTTGGACACAGAATAGCAACTGGTTTTATGAATTTGGCGCAAAACCGCGAGTTTTTTGCAAAAACGAAGCAACAATCCATGGAACAGTCACCTATTTTATTAGATATGAATAGCGAGTTAGGGAATATGTATTACCGGGCAATGACTTTAGCGGGTCGCTATGCTTATGCCGGACGGGATATTGTTATTGATCAAGTTCTTACTATTCTTGGGGCACATGCTAGAACTGAAGTACATAACCATCACAACTATGCTTGGAAAGAAACACATCACGGGAAAGATTGTATCGTTGTGCGCAAAGGTGCAACACCTGCATTCCCTGGCCAGCTAGGCTTTGTCGGCGGCAGTATGGCTGATATTTCTGTTATATTGCAAGGGATTGATTCAGATAAAAGCAAGGATGCTTTCTACAGCACTGTTCATGGTGCCGGCCGGATTATGAGCCGTACAAAAGCTGCCGGCAAAATGAACTGGAAAAAGCGGAAACGTACAGGTGGTGTCATTCGACCTGAACAAATGGATGATGCGGTACATAATTATGGGGTTGAACTGCGTGGCGGCGGAACCGATGAAAGTCCTTTTGTCTACCGGAAATTAGAAGAAGTATTACACGCCCATCGTGGAACTATTGAAATTCTGCATACATTAAAACCAATCGGTGTTTGCATGGCGGGAGATTAATCGTTTACGAAGGTCGATAGAAAACTTCTCCTTTTTCACATTTAAAACATCTCCATCTTCTGGTTTTTCAAGCAAATAAATCGGGTATCGTTAATGAAGAAGATGAAGGAGGTGTTTTCATGACTATGCAGCGAATCGGAGCTTATCCAACAGTTGAGGAAGCCATACATGCTGCAAATAATCTGGAATTGAAGGGCTATAAAGCTGCCAATATTGTTATTTTCACAAATAAGCGCAGTCAAGAGGATATTAAGAAGTATACCGATGTAAATATTAATCATGATATTACAGAGCAAGATGAAAATGATTCACTCATTGATAAAGTTAAAACGTTGTTTACGGATTCCGAAAGTGATGAGGAAGAGCGTAGCAATTACGAAAAACTCGTGAATCTTGGATTTTCGGAAAAACAAGCAACAAAATGGACTGCTGAATTAGAAGCTGGCAGCACGATGATTTTTGCCGATGATGAGATACGAATGGGTCATCCGATTTCACAGCCCGAAATCCAATAATACCGACCGTCTATGCATGGATACGTAAAATCCAAGAAAAATTACACATTTCGCGACGGTTCACACGACTTCTACAATTAGTTCCACATTTAATTTACATTAAAGAGCTTAAAGAAATTATTTCTTTAAGCTCTGACTGTTTATAATCAATTCAATGAATACATTTGCTTTGGTCAATTCATAAAGGTTTCAACTAATTCATAGCATCTTTCTTCTGTAAGATTTGCTAGCACAGCAACATATTCTACACGTTCCTGTGTACCACCTTTATATTTTTCGGACGCCTCTAATGCAGAATCATCTCTATATTTTATCCAATTCCTTTGTTTCTTTCTCAGCTGGTCCATCTTTTCGGCAGATAGTTGTTCTTCAAGGATTCCATACATTTCATTCAACAAATCATCCCAAGCATCCCAACGATCGTTTTCCAATTTTTTCAACGCGTATGTTGATGAATCTGTTGCTTCCATTTCATCGACTTCTTTTTTAGTATCGTTTATTTTGTTGAGATACTCTTCTTTTAGACCCGAGGTAGTGTTATTAGTAGATGAGACTTCTTTTCTCACAGGTACTTTGTTTGATATTTCCTTTTTTTCGTTTGTATCATGATCACCTGTATCAAGGCTATCTGTATTAGTATTGTCGGTATTTGAAACATCTTCTGACACATCCGCATTAGAAGACTCGCTATTCGAGCTTTGAGGTGCAGCGTTATTTTGTGTCTGATTGTTCACCTTAGACTCTTCAGATGAATTTTCACAAGCATTCAATAAAATTACAAATACTACTGTGAACATTACCAATAAAAACTTCTGGGTGTTTTTCAATTTTGAATCCCCTTTTTAAAATTATACTAATGCCGAAATGATTGTTTATATAGCAAATTTACTTGGTTTAGAAAATATTAATCATTACACAATAATCCGAATACCTGTGATTTTTCATAGTAAGAAATAAGCTACCATAATACCTACAGATCCCATTAAAAAAGTAAAAGGTAGGTTTCTTAGCGTAATGCGGTAAGGACTTTGTTTGGTATTTATTGACGTCATGGTCACAGCAATTCCGTACGTACCTGATCCCGACGTGGCTAGAGCAGAAACAATTAACACAATTCCGATACTAATGGGATTGAATACATTAAACAGCGGTGACAATACTTCCAGTAATATACCAATTGTTGCAATTGGATGAACACCTAACATCGCCATAATGAAATACGTAAATAACACAAAAATAAAGATGATTAATGGATATTCGCTAAATATGAAGAATGGTTTTTGAATGACATCTAATACTGCTGTTGCATTTAAGCTGTTTGAAAAAAATGCAAGAGACGTAAATAAAATAACAAAATTTTGCATATGATTCATGTGGCGTTTCCAAACGTCCCACGCCAGAACTCGAAAATAATTCCATCTTTTCATCACAATTGCCCATAAAGCAGAAAACGGAATAATAACGAGCGTTACAGTTAAAATAAAATTTAATTGAAATAAATGCCCGACACCGATGACAGTGGATAGAAATAATAGTAAGGCAAGAAACAACTTTAAAACCTTTTTATAAATATCCATTGAAGACAATTCGTTTTCGTCTGTATATGGTGCTTCATAAGGAATAGATTGGTACGTTAATTTTCCGATGGCACGATCAATAAATAAAACAATGATGGCAATTAGCAACAACCAAGGTAAATAAATCAAATAATTAACTTCCGTATAATCAACAATAATCGCAACTGCAATCTCCATTGGACTCCAAATAAGCGCTAAACAAAAAGCTCGCAGCGTCGTTTTACTTATAAAAGAATTTCGTATCTTTTCATCCACTTTTTCCAAGTTTTTACTTAATATATTTTGGGATAAGTTGATGGCCGATAGATTCAAGAAGGTAACGAGTGTAAAAGAAGTTAATAAACTTCTCCCATACAATTTTCCTAAATGATCTACATTTTCTTTCAAAAGCTCATTTACCCGTTGATCGTACTTTCCGACATGTACAGCACTGTTAATCCATGGCAATACTGCGAAAAAGGCGAGCAATGGCATATTTGACGTCATAAACAATGGGAGCTTTATTAATGGAACTTCTGCTTGAATGTACATTGCTCCACCACAAATTAAAAATATACTGCCTAATATTTTAAATAGCTTACTGGCATCGATAAAAGAAATGGCAATCATAACAATAGCCAAAAGTCCAATGACATATTCGAGTGAATGGATGTTTAAAAAAACATTACTAAGATGCAGTAATAATACCGCAGCATAAAAAATATATAAATGATTACGCATATGTACCTTCATTCTCGTTGATTCCCTTCAAGTCTCTAATAAACTCCTTACCCACTATACCATAATTGATTCCATCCTTTTCAAAAAAATGGTTCAAATTTTTTTACATTATCGCTTATGAAATATACTTTTATTGTGGATTATCTTTTCTAATTTCCTACACGATAATCCGCACACTATAAAAATTGTTTCATCATATAACGACTAAGATTATGTAATTATTTGAATATATAATCTTTATAGTTTTTCTTATTTTTGCGTTGACAGCTTTGAACTTCTCGTGTAGATTAATGACACAGTAATTTTCCGACAATTAAATAGTTTTCTCTTATCAAGAGTAGCTGAGGGACTGGCCCGATGAAGCTCGGCAACCATCTATCAAAGGATAGAAAGGTGCTAATTCCTGCAAAACGTATGTTTTGAAAGATAAGAGAGGAAATCTTGTAATCTTAGAATCCTGGATTTATATTTTTACAAGCCTCTCTTTCTTTTGATAGAGAGGCTTTTTTCATTGTCGAATGAATTACTGAAAAATATTATCCGGGAGGAAAGAAAACATGAAAAGAACAGTATTTATTTTAAGCATTATATTATTTATTGGAGCACTTGCTGCTTGTGGTGGAGATGATTCAGAAAGCAGTACATTAAGTGAAGATAAATTGGTAATTGGAACGACATCCGGCCCACAGGAACAAATATTGGAAGTAGCGAAAGAAGTGGCAGCCGAAGATGGGCTTGAAATCGAATTAAAAGTATTCTCAGACTACATTTTACCTAACACTGCTTTGGCAGAAAATGAATTGGATGTCAATTGTTATCAGCACGAACCATTTTTAGCCGCTTTTAACGAAGACCATGGAACAGATTTAACAACCGTTGGAAAAACGATTTTAAACCCTATGGGCGTTTATTCGGAGAAACATAAAAGCTTTGAAGACATCCCGGATGGTGCATTGTTCGGGTTGCCGAACGATCCGACAAATGGTGCCCGGGCATTGTTCATTCTTGAAGAAGCAGGATATATTACGTTGGATACTGACAATAAGGAAAACGCAACGATCCATGACATAAAAGACAATCCTAAAAATCTAGAATTCATCGAACTGGAAGCATCACAAATTCCGAAGCAGCTTCCTGAATTGGAGGCCGCTGCAATCAATACGAACTATGCCTTGGAAGCTGGTCTTGTCCCGACAGATGATTCGATCATATTGGAATCTACTGACTCCCCATACGTGAACTACATTGTGACACGAACAGAAAACCAAGATGATCCTGTAGTTGAAAAGCTAGTAAGTGCATACCAATCCGACAAAGTAAAACAATTCATTGAAGAAGAATTCCAAGGATCCATGATTCCAAGCTGGGACGAATAATACAGCAGGGAACATTGCGATTCCGTAATGTTCCCTTTTGAAAGGAAGGACAGTAAATGATCGTTCTTGACCATGTTTCAAAATTTTTCTCATCAAAAAGCGGCGATATCAAAGCAGTAACCAATGTGAGTTTACATGTAAAACAAGGAGAAATCCATGGAGTTATTGGGTATAGCGGAGCTGGCAAAAGTACATTAATTCGCTGTGTCAATCTGCTGGAACAACCGACGAGCGGAAATGTGTTTATCCAGGGAAAGGAATCGACCTTCCTTTCCCCCGATAAACTACGATCCGTCCGGAAAAACATTGGAATGATTTTTCAAGGATTCAATTTATTAAAAACAGCTTCTGTATATGACAACATTGCCATTCCATTAAAATTACTCGGGTTAAAAAAAGAAGACGTGCATAAACGTGTTGAAAAGTATTTGGATATTGTTGATTTGGCAGATAAGAAAAACGCTTATCCGAATCAATTATCTGGTGGACAAAAACAGCGTGTTGCCATTGCAAGAGCACTGGCGCAGGAACCTGATATTTTACTTAGTGACGAAGCAACGAGTGCCCTTGATCCGGAAACAACGGATGCTATCCTTGATTTACTTCTAAAAATTAATGAAGAGTTTGGGATTACGATTTTACTTATTACACATGAAATGAATGTTATTCAAAAAATTTGTGACAACGTAACAGTTCTGGAAAAAGGTGAAGTAATCGAGCAAGGGACTGCCGTACAATTATTTGCCAGTCCTAAAAATAAAACTACACAAAAGTTTTTAAATACAATCTCGCAGCGCAAGTTATCTTCGTCGCTTATTTCACAGTTAAACTTAAACGGTACGGTTGTCCGTCTTACTTTTATTGGTGAAAATACTGGGGAACCTTTACTCGCACAATTAACAAAGAAATTTGATGTTCAGCCTAATATTTTAACAGCAAATATTATTGAACTGAAAAATGATATTATCGGCAATCTCGTCATTCATTTAACAGGTGATCAAGAAATAATCGAGCAAGCTTTACAATTTTTACGCAAGCAAAACGTCGGCATTGAACGGTTGGAGGGAAATTAAATGGATCGATTTGACACTTTTATTCATCAATGGACCCCAATAATTTGGCAAGCCATTATAGAAACATTTCAAATGGTTGGTGTATCCCTTCTGTTTGCCATCATCATCGGGATCCCACTAGGAATTTTACTAGTGATCACCCGTCCTGGTATGGCGTTGCAAAACAAATGGTTATATCAAAGCTTAAATCTATTCATCAATGTTGTCCGCTCTGTTCCATTTATCATTTTATTGTTTTTTATATTACCATTCACGAAAATTATTGCCGGCACAACGATTGGAGTAAAAGGAGTTATTGTTCCACTCGTAATTTATACTGCCCCATATATTTCCAGACTGATAGAAACGGGACTCTTGGAAGTAGAGCATGGGATCGTTGAAGCATATACCGCAATGGGAATTAAAACACGTCATATTATATGGCATGTCATGCTTAGAGAAGCGAGACCGTCCATTATATTAGGCTTGACTATTGCAACCGTCAGCCTCATTGGTGCAACCGCCATGGCTGGACTAGTCGGTGCTGGTGGACTTGGTGACTTGGCTTATCGGTATGGACATTTGCGTTATGAAGTGGATGTAATGTATGCAACTGTATTTATCCTTATTATACTCGTACAGCTTATCCAATCTATTGGCAACCGATTGGCAGCCCGATTGAAGAAAGATTAAAGAAGGAGAAATATGATGACAAAAAATTTATATGTAGAAGTAAACGAAGCCATTGCAACAATAGTAATCAATCGTTCGATAAAAAAGAATTCCATCACACTTGCAATGTTCAAGCAGCTTGCAAACTTATTGGATGAACTAAAAGAAAATGAAGCTATTAAATTATTACTCGTTCGAGGTGTCGATGAAACGGCTTTCTCTGCAGGTGCCGATATTAGTGAATTTTTGGAGATACGTTCCGCTCCTAAACAGGCAAAAGCGTATAACGATACCGCTCTCGAAGCGATTGAAAAGCTTTATCGTTTTCCAAAACCAACAATTGCACTCATTCAAACGTTGGCCATTGGCGGTGGACTTGAACTGGCTAATGCGTGTGACTTCCGCTTTGCCACACCAGAAAGCAAACTTGGAATTACAGCTGCAAACATCGGCATTGTATACAACTTGACAAGTACTAAGCGCCTGCTTAATTTGATTGGTCTGTCCAATACAAAAGAATTGCTTTATACAGCAAAGCTCATTACAGCTGAAGAGGGCTTGGAAATTGGTTTAATTGATTTTGTTCATCCAGCGAATGAAATTGAAGAAAAATGCATTGCATTTGCTGGCCGAATCATCGCGAAGTCATCCGTTGCTAATAGTGGGATAAAGCAAGTCCTTCAAGCAATTAATGATGGGGCAACTAATGAATCAGAGCATATTTCCAACTTAATTCTAGAGTCATTTATGTCAGAAGATTACAAAGAAGGCATTGAGGCGTTTCTAGAAAAAAGAAAACCTCAATTTCGATGAGGAGTGAATGACTTTGGTACTAATAAATGAAATAGACTCCTTAATAAAAGGTATGAACGTTGCAGATAATTTTCCCTGTACATTTGAACAACTGGAAGCTGAAGCAAAAGATAAACTATGTCCTCCCGCTTTTGACTATATCCAATCCGGAGCAAGCGCTGAGGAGACATTGCGCAAAAACACAGATGCTTTTGCTTCTTTCTCTATCGTTCCCAACCTTCTAAAGGATGTTTCAAACGTTGATACTACAATCAAATTATTCGAAAAAACGTACGCGCACCCTTTTTTGCTTGCACCTGTCGGTATGTTGAAGATCGCACATGAAAATGGGGAGCTAGCAGTTGCCAAAGCAGCGGCAAATCTGCAAGTTCCTGTTATTCAAAGCACAGTATCTAGCTATTCTATTATAGAAGAGGTATCTAAAGCGGTACCAGATAGCCCTAAATGGTTTCAATTATATTGGTCAAATAATGAAGCAATTACTTTCAGCATGGCAAAACGCGCAGAAAATCTTGGATATGAAGCTATCGTACTGACGGTTGACACGTTCATGTTTGGCTGGCGGGAAAAAGATATGGGCAACCGTTTTTCTCCTTTAAAGGAAGGATTCGGAAAAGCAAATTATGAAACAGATGAAGTATTTTTAAAGCATTTGTCTGAAGAAGGTGACACCGCGATAATTAAAAGCATTCTTGAAAACATCTACCACCCGAGCTTAAACTGGGAGCATGTGAAACGATTGAAAGAACAATCGAATTTGCCCATTTTGCTAAAAGGAATATTACATCCGGAAAATGCCCGTGAAGCAATTGCTAATGGCATCGACGGAATTATCGTATCGAATCACGGCGGCCGTCAGCTAGATGGTGTCATTTCCAGTATAGAGACACTTCCTGCTATTGCGGAAGCTGTTGCGGGGAAAATACCCATTTTGCTCGACAGTGGTATTCGCCGTGGTACAGATGTAGTAAAAGCAATTGCATTAGGTGCGGATGCTGTATTGATTGGTCGGCCTTATGTTTACGGACTTGCACTTGATGGCCAAAACGGCGTTGGAAAAGTACTCGAGCAATTCATTCAGCAAACAAAAGTATCCATCTCCCTAGCAGGAGCAACGAGCATAAATGATGTACAACAATTGATGATTGTATAACCAATTGAGGGTATTTGTTGCCTGCATTAAGTTACTTTATGTAAATATCCTGAAGCCGTAAAATCCCACTCATTTAGAAGTGGGATCCATCGGTTTTTTCTTTTGTAATTTCTTAAAATTAATTTTCTTACTTTATTTATTGATTTCCTTTTTTAACCCATTCCGTTACTGTCACTGTGCGTTTAGCTTGATGTTTTGCTGCGGCTTCTACATCTTCAACCATCTTACCAGATTGATCGACTGTAACACTCGTTCCGTAAGGATTTCCTCCTGCAGTAAAGATTGCTGAATCTGAATATCCCGGTGGAACAATAATAGCACCCCAGTGCATCATTGAAGTATATAAAGATAAAATTGTTGCTTCTTGTCCACCATGTGGATTCTGTGCTGAAGACATGGCACTCACAACTTTATTAATTGTCTTCCCACTTCCCCATAAACCACCTTGTGTATCCAAAAATTGTTTCATTTGAGATGCCATATTCCCAAAGCGTGTTGGTGTACTGAAAATAATAGCATCTGCCCACTCTACATCATCTGATGTTACTAATGGAACATTTTTCGTTGCTTCAACCGTAGATTTCCATAGTTCATTTCCTTCAATTACTGAATCTGGAGCTAATTCCTGCACCTTTAATACCCTTACCTCGGCACCTGCTTCTTTCGCGCCTTCTTCTGCCCATTTAGCTAATTGATAATTTGTTCCACCCATGCTATAAAAAACTACAGCTACTTTTACATTTGACATAATATCCGTCTCCTTCGATTCACCATAAAGTTGTCATTTATACTACCTTTTTTATCTTTTCTTTTTTCCCACATCTTATACGATCCATTCAACGCCCATTTAGCTAAACAAACTTTAGCCAACAAAATAGAAAATCATTAATTCAAGATGTATATATTTAAATAAACTGCATGCTACATTAATTGTTTTGAACAATTAAACAGGCATTTCCATACTCTCCAAAAAACAACCTTTCCATATAGTTCTATACTTTTCATACACATGATTTCATTCTTTATCTCGAATTCGAGATAAATTAATTGTATAATACTGATTAAAAAGTGTCAACCATTACTTGATTATTTATAAATGTAGATTACATTATACGGCTACTAAAAACCGGATCTTGACAAGGGGCGTTCACTGAATAGTCGCATGAAGCGAACAGTAAGTCTTTTTCCCTAGAGAAGACACGTGAATTGATTGCAAAGACCGGTTCTAGTATGCCAAATTTTTTTGCCAAGTAGGATCTTACCGATTTCTTGCTTACTACAAGAAGTACGTCTGCCGCTACTGTTACTGATGTTAATATACGGGGACTCACAAATGCATTAATGTACGGATTATTTATTTTAAACAACTATACTCTTTAATACGGATCGGATTCTCGCCCCTTTTCTACTGCTTCTTTTGTCGCTTTATTTGCATCGGAAGAACCTTGGCCATATTTAGTCTGTCCAGATGCACGGCCAATGTCGGGCTGTTTTTGTTGCATGTCTTTCATTGCAGCTATTTGTTTCTCCATGCTTTCCTTTACCCGTTTACCATAATCCTGATCGGCTTTTGTGAAATGGTCAATCATTGTCTCTTGTATCTTTTTATCGCATACCGCTAGTGCATCAGCCAAATTGTTAATTAATTCATCACGTTCCCAGTCCTCAAAACTTCGATACGTGTCGCCTGCTTGTCCATAATTATTCGGTCGATCAATCGGTGCACTCATTGCTTTAGCATTATATTCCGGGCGATGAGGTGGATACTTATTTTCACCTAACTCTTCGTAACCACCGAGCATGGAAGGCTCATAGTTAATATGCGGATTATCAGCAAAGTCTTCAGACTTACGAAAATCCATTTGCCCACGGCGTTGATTTGTTCGTACTGGCGTTTTTGGAGCGTTAACAGGTAATTGTAAGTAGTTAGAACCGACACGATAACGTTGCGTATCGGAATAAGAAAAAGTACGTCCTTGTAACATTTTATCATCTGAAAAATCCATCCCATCGACAAGCACACCTGTCCCAAAAGCAGCCTGTTCAATTTCAGAATGGAAGTCAACAGGGTTTTCATTTAGTACCATTCGACCAACTGCCAACCAAGGAAATTTATCTTCTGGCCATAATTTTGTATCGTCTAGTGGATCAAAATCAAGCTCCTCATGATACTCGTCCGACATGATTTGCACGAATAACTCCCACTCAGGATAGTCGCCACGTTCAATTGCTTCGTACAAATCCTGTGTCGCATGTCCGACATTTTTAGCTTGTATGTTATCCGCTTCTTCTTGAGTTAAATTACGAATTCCTTCTTTCGGCTCCCAGTGATATTTTACTAACACAGCATCCCCATCAGCATTCACCCATTTATAAGTATTCACACCAGATCCTTGCATATGACGATACGTCGCTGGAATGCCCCAAGGAGAAAATAAGAAGGTAATCATATGAGTGGCCTCAGGCGTTCTGGACACAAAATCAAACATCCGTTGGGGATTCGGAACATTCGAAGATGGATCTGGTTTGAAGGCATGGATCATATCCGGAAATTTCATCGCATCACGAATAAAAAATATCTTCAAATGATTACCGACAAGATCCCAATTGCCATCTTCTGTATACATTTTTATCGCAAACCCTCTAGGGTCTCGTGCTGTTTCAGGTGAATCCTTTGCACCCGCAACAGTGGAGAATCGAACCATTAACGGCGTCTTTTTTCCGGGGTTTGAAAACACTTTCGCACGTGTATATTTTTCAACCGGCTCCTCTCCTACCTTCCCATACGTTTCGAAATAACCAAAAGCTCCTGTCCCTCTCGCATGGACGACTCTTTCCGGCACTTCTTCGCGATCAAAATGCGACATTTTCTCGATGAAATGATAATTTTCTAATGTAGCTGGACCCCGGTCCCCGATTGTGCGTATGTTTTGATTATCCTCGACAGGTCGTCCTTGACGCGTCGTTAATATGTCACGTTCACCATTTGTTGCTTTGGATGTATTTTTATCTTGTTGATTAGCCAATCAAAAGGCCTCCTTTTTGTCTAGTTCCTATATACCTAAAAGTATTGTCACCTTCCTGCTCTAGTTTATGCGTATAAAAAAGGGGATCTAAGTAAAAAAAACGTGATCCCAACTTATAATTGGGACACGTCTATTATTCTGCAAATTTTTCATTCATCTTTTCTTTGACTTTTGCCTCGATTTTTTCAACTCGGTCGCCCTTTAATTTTAATACCGGCTTTGGGTGAAACCATTCGATATATCCATGGCGGAAAGTACCTTTAAATTCTTCGCCTTGAATTTTCAGTTTGAACATATGCATCTTACGAGATTGGTTATTTTCAAGGGATTCAATTTCGATGTTATCTGTATCGTCTCTTACCCCATGTTCACCTAACAATTCGTATACTTCATGTTCTAGTGCACGTAATTCGCTTTTCGACACGACTTGTTTTGGATGTGGGTTCAACCAATGAATTTCACCTCCATGATAATCCCCCTTATAATACTTTCCATCAATGACTAATTTAAACTCATGCCGTTCATATGGTCTTGCTTTATATTTCGAATCTACCTCAAAATTGTCAACCACTAAAACACCTCCTATAATATTTAATGCGTTTATTAACCACACTATTTCTGTGCAAATACATGCTTACATAGCACGTTAATGAACATAAGTTATTTAATACATTCCTTATTTCCAGCTAATTTATGCCTCTTTTTAGATAAAACTTCAAAATAACTATGTAATCTCTGCAAAATCGATGGTTCGATCTGAGATTCGGTTTAACAAATGCACATCATGACTAATTGCCAAAACACCTATATTCCGTGTTTTCGTAATGTGTAGTGCTGTCTGCCATATTTCCGCTTGTGTAACTGCATCCAGCATCGTCGTTATTTCATCCGCGATTAAAAACTCTACTTCCCCTGTCAAAGCACGCGCTAGACAAAACCGTTGTAATTCTCCCCCCGATAATTCGCTCGGCCAGCGTGATAGCCACGTTTCTTTGATTCCTAATGCTTGAATCAACTCCATATCGATTTCTCCTACTTCTTCTAACATCCGACGCATTCGCCACCTTGGATTAATTACTCGTTCAGGATGCTGCCCTATTAGTTGGACAGGATGAACCGAACGAACTGGAATTTCACCGCCATCAATTGTTACTTTTCCCATCACTTGCTGTTTATATCCGCTCATTATTTGTGCCAATGTTGATTTACCTGAACCACTCGTACCAAATAACCCAACTACTTCTCCTGATTTCAACGTCAAATCAAGATCTTTAAATAAGAATGTGCTATTAGGATACTTGTAACTAAGCTGCTTTACTACTAATTCGCGTGGAGACTGTTGTAATGACATGTTTTTTATATCACCTTGAACAGACTTTTTGGGTGCAGTGAAATTATTTTGTGGTAATGCGTTCCACAACACTTTGGTGTACGGATGTTGGAGCCGTTCCCCTTCATTCGTAAATTGCTCAACAGATGCAACTTCAATCGTTTTCCCTTCATTAAATACGACAATTTTATTTGCAAGTTGTAAAGCAACGTCGATATCATGCGTAATTAGCATCATCGCTTTATCTCTCGTCACTAACCGTTTCATTTCGTGAACTGTTTCAGCAAGTGACTTGGGATCAAGTCCAGGTGTAGGTTCATCAGCTATAATCAGCTTACTTTCTGTACCCAACACTGTGGCTGCAAGAACGCGCCGCTGCATCCCTCCTGATAATTCAAATGGATATTTATCGCCTACTTCTTTTCCTAAGCCAACTTTGTTAAAAATCGCTTGCTGTGTTACCCGTTTATTTTTTGTATGAATTGTCGTCTCCACTTGTTTTCCTGTTTTCATTAACGGATCTAGCGCATTAACAGATTGAGGGATAAGCGAAATTTCTTTGCCGCGTAGCTTCTTTTGACGATTTTTCGTTAAAGGCTTACCACGGTAGTTGAGCGTTCCGGTCGTTTCGGCATGGTTAGGTAAAATACCTAAAATCGCATCCGCTAATAAGCTTTTTCCGGAACCACTTGCACCAACTACAGCAACGATTTCACCTTCATGAATTAAAAAATTAAGTTTATGAATAACGGTTAACTCGGCCTCACGCAATCCACGTTCAAATTGACGAAACGTTAATGCAAAATCCTTCACTTCAAGTAATGGTGTTTTCGCTTGCAGCATCCTCTCACCCCCTAGACCCATCAAACGGATCCATTAATAAACGAATGTTACGTCCAAGTGCATCAAAAATACCAATCATCAACAATAGCATCAATCCAGGAAAAAAGGCTAACCACCATAATCCAATCGATAAGTATTGCATTGATTCGGATAAAATAATTCCAATAGCGGGGCTTTCTGAAGATAAGCCGAACCCTAAAAAGGTGATCGCCGCTTCATGTAAAATTGCATGTGGGAATAATAATATAAATCCGATTACAAGTTGTGGAATTAAATGAGGCATAAAGTGATGCCGCGCAATCCACCATTTCGTTTTTCCCAATTTCTTTGAAACTGCCACATATTCAGCTGTTTTTACTTGCATGATTTCAGCACGGAATAAACGAGCTAATGCCGGCCAGTGCGTTAAAGCAAGTCCAATCACAACTCCTTTAAATCCTCCACCAAAAACAAACGAAATTAAAATCAATGTAACAAGATGTGGTACACTAAGAAATAAATCTATTAACCACGTCACAATCGTGTCCGCAAGCTTATTCCATGAAGCAACTAAACTTAACAGTAAAGCGAGTATCGTACTGGAAAATGCCGCTATAATACCGACCAAAAAACTAAGTGTCAACCCCTTTAGCGTGCGTAACAACATATCACGTCCTAGCCAATCTGTGCCAAAGACATGTTGCCACGAAGGCGCTTCATTTTTGGCAAGAATATCTAACGTAATGCTTTCGGAATCAATGAACATTCCACTTCCAATTAGTATTACTAAAAAGATAGCGGCGCCTACAATAATGATTATGGTACGTTTTCTAATGTTTGTCGCAAAAGACTTTTTCCTCTTCATCGTTTGTTCTACCATTACATCCCCCAATCCTTTCGAAGGCGTGGGTCAATCATTCGATAGATTAAATCGGCGAGTAAATTTCCCGTAAATACTAACACCGTACTAAATAAAACGATGCCTAATAATAAAGGGACATCACTTCCTAATCCAGCTTGCACAATCGCTTGGCCTAATCCTGGATAGGAGAAAACTTCCTCAACAATTACTGTGCCACCAAATAATTCTCCAAATGAAGCAAAGTGTAAAGAAACAGCCGGTAAAGACACATTTCTCAATCCGTGTCTCCATAGCAAAGTAAACCCCGATTCGCCTTTTGCTTGGGCAAATCGGACATATTCACTTTTAAGCACATCAATTAATTTTTGCCTCGTATGCAATGCAACATTCTGAACGCCTAATATACTTAACGTAACGGCAGGTAAAACGAGATGACGTAATCTATCTACAAGCGTTACTTGGTCCGCAAGCACACCTGCGGGAGAACCTAATCCAATTGGTAACCAACCTAACGATACAGCAAAAACACTTAACAACAAAAGGCCGACCCAAAATGCCGGTGTCGACGCAAGGGTGAAACAATATGCTTTTATTATTCTGTCGATCCACGTCCCATGTTTCATTCCTGCGATGATTCCTAACACAAAACCGAACACACCGGAAAACACCCAGGCAATTGCCATTAATGCGATGGAGGCAAAGAATCGTTCACTAATTACGTTGATTACCGGGCTACGGTATAATAGTGATATACCCAAATCCCCCTGTATGACCACTTTGCCCCAATTTAAAAATTGCTGTACTTTTGGCTCATTCAATCCCCAATATTCCGCAATATTTTCCCTTTGTTCCGGACTCACCCGGTTCATCTCCGCGCCAATGTATGATTGAATAGGGTCAACTGGTGAAAAACTAATGAGAGTAAAGGATAGAATGCTAACTGCAATGAGTAACGTTATTAATTTTAACGCGTTACGAATAATAAATTGGCTTATTCGATTAACTGACATACTACCCCACTTTCCCTTCTCTACCCCTGATTGATTTCTTTTTAATAAACCATCTATCTTCGAATTAACATGCAGGATATTACTTACATGCAATGCCTCGTTTTTTTCTATGATAAGTTATTGCAGCAAGACCACCGCATTTCTACGATGCGCTATGTATAAGGATCTTCTTTAAGAAAAGCGCTAGCGCCCTGCCTAGAAACGTAGCGACTGCGCCAGCTCATAGCTGGTGGTTCGATGTCGCCACGCAAAGTGGCGGTTTTAATCGAACATTCCCATATACTCTGAGATAAAGGAATCATGCCCCTTCATAGGGGATACGTGAGTTGGGCGCAAAGCCCGTTTTTAGTCGGCCTTCCTTTGCCTTACCGAATCGATGATGACTTTCACCCAAGGGCATAAGTGCGACTAAGCCTCTGTCTAAAGCCAATCGGAAAGTCTTCTTTATCGTAAGGCGCTACGGGAAGTCGCCTAGTTTCTGGGCTAGCAGGCTTAGAACGCCACGTCCTGGGACTGCGCATAAATGCTCGCCCCACCGAAAAGATTGCACTAGAACATCCTGGGACTGTAGCTACGCTTTCGTCCCACCGTAAAGATTTGTACGTCGAAGCTAGACAGCTATGCGCCAAGATTTTAAACTTTCTTATATCTTTAAAAAAACTCCTATTTGTTTACTCTTTCCATTTCCAATCATTGATAAAATCTGTTATCGGCCAGCCGTGACCGTGTGGCTGTACTCTTTGTTCTCCTATATCAAGATTTTCATTAACTAAGTATATATGATTTACGTTCACTAACCAAACCCAAGGAGCATCTCCTTTTGCTGAAAATCCTGTTTCCCCATCCCATTGCGCTTTTTTCCAATGTCCATTTGCTTCTTCCTGTGTTGTTGAGCGCATGGCTTCTTCCATGTGTTTATCTACGACAGGGTTAGAATAATAATTTATGTTATAAAAACCTTTTCCACGTGTTTTACTACTATAAATGTTATACATCTCGATTGGATCATGGCTTCCCCACCCCATCATGACAGGGTTGGAGTACATTGTATTCTCTAAATTAGCCCAATTTTGATCTTTCGTTCTTACTTCAATACCAAGTTCTTTTAATTGATCAGCGACGGCTAATGATAAAGATTGACGAATGTCATCTCCGGATGGATACAATAAATCGAACGATGCTTCTAAATTACCTTTGACACGAATGCCTTCTTCATTTTGTTCCCAACCTGCGTCATCTAAAATTTGCTTCGCTTTTTTAATGTCCGCATCCTTGATTTCCGTTTCCGCATTCCACCATGGTAAATGATCGGCAACAGAAAATGCCTTCGTACCAAATCCATTTAGTACACCTTCTACTAATGCTTCACGATCAATACCTACGTCAATCGCTTTTCGAATCGCTTTATCAGACGTTACATCATTTCCGATTGGTACCCCGTCTTCTGTCTCTTCACCTTCTTCAACGAATGGAAATACAATTCCACGGTTATCGATGGTGTCTAATTCAACTAAGTCCATACCGCCGACTTCTTGTGTTGCAAATCCTGGTGTAATCGCAACGACATCAACTTTTCCTGCCTTCGCTGCAGCAAACGCTGCGTCTTCTTCATAAAATAGGAACGTCAGCTTTTTAAATTGTGATATGTTGCCATAATAATTCGGGTTTGCTTCAACAATTAACTGTTCACCTTTGTCCCACTGAACTAATTGATATGGTCCGGAACCAATTGGGTTTTCATTATACGTTTCGTCGTATGCGTGCTTTGGTACGATACCTGTAGTTGCTAATAACGTTATAAATGTTGAGTCAGGGTGCTCCAGTGTAAATTCAACTTGAAAGGCTTCCATTGCTTCCACTTGTTTAAGATTACTTAAATCAAGGACTGAGCCACTTTCTTGCGCAGTTGCATATGTAAATACTACATCTTCAGCTGTTAGTTTTTCACCATCTGAAAACAAAACATCATCACGCAATTCAAACGTATACGTTAACCCATCTTCACTCACTTCATAATTAGTTGCAAGATCATGTTGAACATTAAAATCCTGATCGTATGTTAACAACGTACTTTGGAACAATGGAGAACCATATAACCCCCAGCCTGTCGTCGGGTCGAATCCATCATCTACTTCGCCGCCAATTGATAAAATTAATTCATCCTTTTTAGCATCGCCATTCTCTGTAGTTGTACTGGTGTCGTTATCGTCTGAACAAGCGCTTAACACTACTAAAATACTAATCAAAAAATATAAAGCTATTCTTTTCATATCGTTCGCTCCCTACCTAAATATACGGAAATTGTCTGATTAATTATACTGTTGGATTAGGGAAATATGTAATAAAATTCATTTGCCCATGAAGCTCTATCACACATAATACCCGACAACTCCCACTAATTGTCGGGTATAAACTAGTACTTTCTTAAGAAGCTTGGTTTTGTTTGATACCATTCTTCAGAGATGACATGGTGACAAGCAGTAATTATTTGTTCGATCACTTGCGTGTAATTTGCCATAATTCGAATGGTAAATCCGGGTACTGTTAACTGAGATAAGCCAAAAGAAAAGTCCCCTTCGCACACTTGAATTGTTTCGTACAAACGATCGAGTAACGCACTGTCTGTCTTCTCCCCAACAACAATAAATGAACCTAGATGTGTGTATCCTTCCATAAAACCTAATCCAGTCATTTGTTGTGTATCCGGTTCTAGCTTAATATGATCAAAAGCGACTAGTTCATTTTCTAAATAAATTTCCGTTTTCAGCCGAAGCATATCATAACTAAATTGGATTTCTTTGGGCGACCAACCTGGTGTTAAAATATCCGAATATAGTAATGTGGCTCCTTCTTCCATATGTATCGTGTTTAATTGGAAATACCTAGCATGTTCATAAGCGATTAACGCATCCGGAATATATTCTAAATAACTATCTTTCTTTAGATGAAAATTCGCTTCTTGATATACTTGTTCGTTCGGTGTTTTATAAACCTTTGTTGAAGATTGTGTCGTCAACGTTAACGCAGCTGCTTCTTCTAATGTGATATTCATGCGATAGGAATCTCCATCTAAAAAACCGCCACCTGGATTTAACAAGTAGTAACAGGGGATATTCCCGTTGTTGTGATAAATAGGGCGCATTACTTTGAATGCACCCTTATAGTACACATTTTTCGCGACCGTTCTTCCTTGACGATTTTCCATGTCAAGTTCCAGAACACCTGTCCAATTAGACATCTTGACCTAACCCTTTTAATAAAGCATGTTCATTTATCCAATTTACGACTTCATCCAGTCCTGTATCATCTTTTAAATTCGTAAAGATGAAAGGTTTATCACCACGGAATACTTGTGTATCAGCTTCCATTACTTCCAAGCTTGCGCCAACGTAAGGGGCTAAATCTGTTTTATTAATAATAAATAAATCAGACTTGATCATTCCTTGTCCGCCTTTTCGTGGAATTTTTTCCCCTTGAGCTACGTCGATAATATAAATTGAGAAATCAACTAATTCCGGACTAAATGTCGCCGCTAAATTATCACCGCCACTTTCAACAAAAATCAATTCTACATCCGGATGTTGTTCTTTGATTTCGTCAATTGCGGCAAAATTCATCGAAGCGTCTTCTCGAATTGCTGTATGTGGACAACCGCCAGTTTCTACCCCTACAATACGGTTCTCGGCCAATACGCCATTATCTACTAAAAACTTTGCATCTTCTTTCGTATAAATGTCGTTCGTGATGACAGCCATACTTACATCATCCTGTAAAGCGCGCGTAATTTTCTCGACTAACATCGTCTTCCCTGCACCTACAGGGCCGCCAACTCCAATTCTAATTGGTTCCATCTTATCTACATCCCCTTTTCTATCTACATCAATTCATTTATGAGCTGAAAATTCGAATACCGACCCGCTCGTGTTGCATTTGAGATAATTCTAAACCTGGTGAAACAACCCCTAATTCAGTCTCATCCAATTGCATAATCTTATTTGTTGCCTCTTGTAATTGTGCTTGAAATGAATGAATGATTTTTTGTCCCGTTGTTTGCCCTAATGGAATTGCTCGAACCGCGTTTTGGACGAGACCAACAATCGTTGAATACAAATAATACGAAATTGTTGTTTCTTTATCGACTTGCAAATGATATCCAGCAATCGCAAACACAATGGCTGGATGTCCGAATGCCCGTTTATCACGGACTCGATTTCGATACATTTTTAATAAATCCGATTCATAAATTGATGTTGCGATATGAAGCATTCCATCTCCCATTCGCTGCGTCCCTTCTCTTGATTCGCGTGCTAAATTTTGTACGCGTAGAAGGCGATCAAGCTCCCAGACAGTGTCCAAGTCATCTTCTTCAAGTGCTTCATATACGAGTCGTACTGCCAATCCATCTGCATGTGTAAGCTGTTCCTTTACGTATACTTCAAGCCATTCTAAAAAACTATCGGCATCATGAACAATGTCTATTTGAATATATGTTTCCAACCCAAATGACTGACTGAATGCCCCATTTGGAAAGTTCGAGTCACACAGTTGGAATAAAGATAACGTATTATTAATCATGGCTATGACCAATATGACGAAAAGGTTTTTCTACTTTACGCTCTTCACGAGCAAATGGAATGTTCATTTCTAGCAGCAATTCTTCTACAAGATAGTCGTATTGGACAAGCATGGCATCCTCATCAAACTGAGCTGGTAAGTGACGATTTCCCAATTCGTGAGCAATCGTCCCCATTTCATTCATATTGCGTGGGCGAATCACGAGTAGATCATCTGACAGCACATCAATAATAATCATATTTTCGTCATCCATAAATAGCACATCGCCCGCTTCTAAGTCTTTTGGATTTTTTAGTCGAATACCTAGTTCACGGTTATGGTCCGTCTTAACACGCTGAATCCGTTTCATTAAATGCGCACTCTCTAAATACACTTTTTCTTTATGGCGCTTTTCTAATTCAGTTGCATCCAAATCGTCTATATTTGCTACGATTTCTTCTATAATCATTGCTTTTCACCTCAGAATAAGAAATAACGTTGCCCTATTGGTACGACATCAACAGGATCGCATGAAATTACTTCTCCATCGATTTTCACTTCATATGTTTGTGGATCGACGTCGATATCCGGTGTTGCATCATTTAATTTCATATTTTTTTTCGTCAGATTACGAATATTATGTACAGGTAAGACCATCTTCTGTAAGCCTAATCTACCTTTAATATCGTTATCATAAGCATATTGTGAAACGAAAGTAATCGAACTGTTTTTCAACCCTTTTCCCATCGCTGCAAACATTGGGCGATAAATCATTGGTTGCGGTGTTGGAATCGTTGCGTTCGGATCCCCCATCAAGCTTTGTACAACCATGCCGTTTTTCACTATCATTTCTGGTTTCGCTCCGAAAAATTTCGGTTCCCATAAAACTAAGTCAGCCATCTTTCCAACTTCAATCGAACCTATATAATCATCCATACCATGTGCGATTGCAGGATTGATGGTGTATTTCGCAACATAACGTTTTGCACGATTATTGTCATTATACTCTCCGTCGCCTTCCATCGAACCGAGCTGATGCTTCATTTTGTGAGCTGTTTGCCACGTACGTAAAGCAACTTCTCCAATTCGGCCCATCGCTTGTGCATCTGAACTCGTCACACTAAAAACACCCATATCTTGTAAAACATCTTCTGCTGCAATGGATTCATTACGAATTCTAGAGTCAGCAAACGCAATATCCTCAGGAACGGATGGATTCAAGTTGTGTGCCACCATTACCATATCTAAGTGTTCATCAATTGTGTTTACAGTGTATGGTAGTGTTGGGTTGGTTGACGCTGGTAAAACGTTCATATAGCCTGCAGACTTAATTAAGTCAGGAGCATGTCCTCCACCTGCCCCTTCCGTATGGTACATATGAATCACACGATCTTTAATTGCTGCCATCGTATCTTCAAAAAAGCCACTTTCATTTAGTGTATCTGCGTGAAGTGCGATTTGAACATCAAATTCATCTGCGACTGCTAATGCGTGGTCGATTACAGATGGGGTTGCTCCCCAGTCTTCGTGGATCTTTAAACCAATTGCACCTGCCATTATTTGTTCTGCTAATGGGCCTCTAGCTGCAGCATGTCCTTTTCCGGTTAAACCAACATTAATCGGTGCATCTTCCAGCGCACCTAACATTTGCTCTATATGCCACGGACCAGGTGTTGCCGTTGTCGCTCTTGAACCAGCACCGGGACCTGCTCCTCCGCCAACTAATGTTGTCGTTCCAGCTGACAACGCAACATCAAATTGGTCTGGATTAATAAAGTGCACGTGCGTATCGATTGCACCTGCTGTCACAATTCTTCCCTCACCGGAAATGATCTCTGTGCTTGCACCAATGATAATGTCGACCTTATCTTGCACTAATGGATTTCCCGCTTTTCCAATCATCGATATTTTCCCGTCGCGAATGGCAATATCCGCTTTATAAATACCTGTATAGTCTAAAATAAGCGCATTTGTAATCACTGTATCTGGCACACGCTCATCTTCTTCCCGTGTAATTAAAGGGTGTTGACCCATTCCATCACGGATTACCTTGCCTCCACCAAATACAACTTCTTCTCCATATTTAGTATAGTCTTTTTCTACTTGAATATATAAATCTGTATCTGCCAACCGAACGGAATCCCCTGTTGTCGGGCCATACATTTGTGCATATTGTTCTCTCGTCATCTTAAAACTCATGTGTTATCCCTACCTTTCAATGGGCCTTCTACTTTATTATGAAAACCATGAATTTTTCTTTCGCCTCCATAATCAATGAGTTGAACTTCCTTTTCATCGCCTGGCTCAAATCTAACTGCGGCTCCGGCCGGGATGTTCAATCGTTTACCATAAGCAACATCACGATTAAAATACAATGCGTCATTTACCTCATAAAAGTGATAGTGAGAGCCTACTTGTATTGGTCGGTCGCCTTTATTTATTACAAATACTTCTATGCTTTCATCATTTTCATTAATAATAATTTCTTCATTTTTTAAAATATATTCGCCCGGTAGCATACGATTCATTCTCCTTCCTACTGTTTATGATGAAACAATTTAACGTATTGGATGGTGTACGGTCACGAGTTTTGTACCATCCGGGAATGTTGCTTCAACTTGTATGTCATCAATCATTTCAGCAACTCCATCCATTACATCTTCACGCTTTAAGATGGTTGCTCCATATTCCATTAACTCTGCGACAGTCTTCCCATCTCTTGCACCTTCAAGCATTTCATATGTAATAATAGCAGTAGCTTCCGGATGATTTAATTTCAATCCACGTTCTTTTCTCCTTCTAGCAAGATCTGCAGCAACAACAATAAGTAACTTATCTTTTTCACGTGGTAATAATTGCACGGACAAGCCTCCTAAAAGTAATTATTTATTATCTTATACTTAAATATCAGTTTTCCCTTAAATTTCATTTAAAAACCTACTTTTTAACAATTTGAGAAATGAAAATAATATCGTTCATAGCTTCATAACAAATGATTAAAAATAACTTACCGTGATTTCGAGGTGATTATATAATATTGATTTAGATGCCTCATTCATTACTTGGTTAGTTTATCAGCAATTTGGAGGGTATAATGTTCCAACCACTCGAAATGAATAATGTTTTAAAACAGAAGAAAATTCGTATATAATAGATAAGATTACGAAATGCAATAGGAGATGTAGATAAATGGCTGTAAATGAAGGTAGCATTAATACTAATAATAATCGAGGACGATTGCTTGTAAAATGCCCTGATAAACCAGGCATCGTGGCGGCTCTTTCCAAATTTTTATATGATCATAACTCAAATATTATTGAATCCAGCCAATATTCAAGTGATCCGGAAGGCGGGACATTCTTCATTCGAATTGAATTTCACTCCGAAGGCCTTCAGGAAAAGCGTCAAGTGTTGGAAGATGACTTTAAAACGCTGGCCTCCACTTTTTCCATGGAATATCGCTTTACTTATAGCGACAAAAAAAAGCGAACGGCGATCTATGTTTCAAAAGAAGTTCATTGCTTAATGGAATTGCTGTGGGAATGGCAAAGCGGTGACCTGGATACGGAGCTTGTTGTCGTTATCAGCAATCACGAGACAGCTCGACCAATCGTAGAATCACTCGGCATACCCTTCTACTATATACCGGCGAGAAAAGATATTCGTGAGCAAGTCGAGGAAAAACAAATTCAACTAATGAAAAAGTACCAAGTTGATGTTCTTATCCTAGCACGTTACATGCAAATCTTAACACCAAATTTTGTCAATCACTTTCCTAACCAAATTATTAATATTCACCATTCCTTTTTACCGGCATTTATTGGTGCAAGACCATATGAACGTGCTTATGACCGCGGGGTCAAACTGATTGGAGCAACTTCCCACTATGTGACGAACGATCTAGATGAAGGGCCGATTATCGAACAAGACATCGAGCGGGTAGATCACCGCGATCGTATAAACGACTTAAAGAAAATCGGACAGCAAGTGGAACGACGCGTACTTGCACGAGCTGTTAAATGGCATCTAGAAGACCGCATTATTGTTCAAAGTAATAAAACAATTGTATTTCGCTAACGTAAAGCTTGAATCCTGACAATGGTTTTAGAACTTTTTACCTTTGTCAGGATTGTTAAATATTATGACCTCTTCGTTTACCAGGCTTTGAAGAAAAGCATATACAGAACTAAACAAATATATTATAATAAAGCCGATAAACGAAGTGAGGGTGCTTTCAAATGAATAATAGTGAAATTTCTTTGCGTGAAAAAAGCATTGTTTTTATCGGCTTTATGGGCGTCGGCAAGACAACCGTAGCAAAACTCGTCGCGGAAAAACTATACCGCAGCTTTATTGACATTGATGCGGAAATCGAAAAAAAATTTCAAATGGCGACGACTGAAATTTTTAAAACGTACGGCGAACAAAAGTTTAGAGAAAAGGAAAAAGAATACATATTAAAATATACAAATGAACGTCTGAAAGTAATTTCTGTAGGTGGTGGAGCATTTCTGCAAGATGATATTCGACAAGCTTGTATGGAAAATGCAATTGTTTTTTATTTGGATATTTCGTGGGAATCTTGGAAAGACCGGTTAAATATGCTGGTTGATAGTCGACCAGTTTTACAAAATCGTTCCATTGAAGATATTGAAACGTTATTTCACGAACGGAAAAAAATTTACTCGGAACATAATTCACGTTTAGAAACGGATAACTTTAACCAAGAGGAAGCAGCAACATATATTATCGACTCATTAAAGTTGGCGTGGGAGCTGTATGACTAAAAAGAATCAACAAATGATGAGAGTTTAAGTTGAATTTCGATTAATAAACAAAATTGAAACATTCATTCAATTAAAAAGTATTAAATTTAATCCTTCAGTTCTTATTTCATCATTTTAAGTGGAAAATTAAAATAAATGATTATGAAGGCTGCAATCGGAATACATAGCAACCATGCTAATAATGGTCTGCTATGGTGAAGACGTAATATAGGAAACATGATACAGTTCAAGGCGATAGACCAGCCGAAATCCCAGCCGTTATAATAACTCCCTAATCCGGTTATAATCGAAACATATTCAGTCACACTAAAAATAACAACCCACAATAAGATCCAGCCAGTTTGTCTCACCTTCTGTTTTGGATAATTGGCAAGGAAAATCAAAACAACAGTTGGATACATAAAAAACGCAATTAAAAAGTCAGTTAGTGTATGGTTGGGAAGAAAAAGAGATTCTTCAAACATCCAAAGTGGATGCTCGTACATTAAAATGGCACTAAAGAAATCCAAGCAAATCATAAACAAAATGGTTGGATAATACTTTTTCAAAGCTTTCCAATTCCCCTGTATAGAAGCAGTTATTATAAACATTAAAGGTTGAACTATCTGCAGAAAAATTGAGCCAAGGACAAACTTCATTCTAAGACTCACCCACCAAGCAATCGCATATTTTACACAAAAAAGCGAGATTTAAATAAAAGGGATCTATATTATTTTTCCTCTAAATAGTTTTCATATCCCTATTCACTAGCGTTGCATTAATTAAAACAAATAATTACTAATATTCCCAATGATCAGTAATTTGCTTTTTCTCCAATAAAAAATCCTTTATAATGGAGAGACAGGTGGTTCCTGTCCAAATCCCATTACAAAGGATAACAGATATGGACAAGAATACACGAAAATCATCATTTGGTAAATGGATAAGCCCTATTAATTTTAAAAAATTGGATGAGCACGTAAGTTTAACCAAACAAGATCATTACACAAAGAAGTTAACCACTGCTTCCTACATTAAGATGATGCTGCTAGCGCAGCTACATGAAACGGAAAGTCTGCATGCAATGAGTGATGCGCTTTTGAATGGGGAACTACAACAAGAACTTGGGTTTGCATCGATCAGTGCTTCGCAGTTATCCCGTAAAAATAATGAAATGGATCCATCGATTCTTGCGACAATTTTTATGGATTTGGTGGCACAAATCAAAAGTTATCACCACAGTTGCACCCAGCGGGTGCCATTGAAAATCATTGATTCAAGTACGCTGCCACTTAATCTAACGCATTATAAGTGGGCGAAGTTTCGGAAAACAAAAGCGGGTGTCAAACTACATTTACGGCTTGTATTCATGG
>NZ_JBPYCR010000018.1:0-65597 GCF_051846915.1 Virgibacillus sp. W0181 | reverse complement strand
GTGATTTCCCTCCTGGATTTGGTTTTGGTCGACTTTAATTCTAAAGGGAAACTCACTTGTTTTCTATTTTTATACTAAAAAATAGTGTTAGTGAATTTTCTTCACCAACACTATTTATTGTAGAGCCTGTTTTTTCCCTTTTGGTTTTTGAGTTGAGTTTATAACGCAGGTAACTTAAATGGTAGAAAAGTTTAATCTTTAATCATCATTATATAATTTAAACAAGCTGTATTACATAGAAAGAACTATTCTAAAAAGTGGTTATACGTTTAAACAGACAACAATAAATTTTTATATAGTTATATCAAAATCTGATAACCTCTGTATTTTAAATGAGATGATCCTTTTCTCACACTACAATAGTATATATTTACGTAATAACATACGTAAATATTACGAATGTAATAATTTAACAGTTAAGTATATTTCCCTCTTCAAGTGCGAATCCCTACGTTCACCTTTAAAGTGTAATTATGACAGGTTATACGGTAATCTACTTTGTATAGTCTGAAAAATAAAGGTTAATTAACACCGTTGGTCAAAAAGTCCGGTAAAAATGACACATCGAACTTCGTCGGTAGCTTGTGTTTCAACTGCTTATGTATTTAAAATATACACTCCATCACTCAAAATACTTCACTCCCACGAGCATCGCGGTCATTTTTATCCTTCTATTTAAACTTGTATTTATAGACGATTTGTATAAACTATAAAAAACTAAAAAATTGATAGGCGTCGTTTTCTTAAAACATGTTGTCGAATCATTTTTTATTCATCTCGTGTTTTGAATATCTGTAGCTATTTTTAATAAGAGATCTTTATAAACAACTTTCTTCAAAATGATTAGCCACATATTCACCAATCGATATAGATGCAGTCGCAGCAGGAGAAGGCGCATTACAAACATGTATTCCGCGATTGGTTCTTAGAATTTTAAAATCATCTAAAAGTTTGCCATCTTTAGTTAAAGCTTGGGCTCTTACCCCTGTTTCTGTGGGCATTAGATCTTTTAATCTCAATTCTGGCAATAATCGTTTTGCTGATTTCAAAAAATATTTTTTATTTGCATATTGGAACATTTCATCTACACCATATTTGAAATTCTCTTTTGCGACTTTCCAAAAAGCTGGATATGTAACCGTATCCATTATATCTTTGAAATTAATGTCTAACTTCTTATAACCCTCTCTTTTCAAAGAAAGAACAGCGGTAGGTCCAACATGGACTTCTCCATTCATCATACGTGTAAAATGTACACCTAAGAAAGGGAATTTTGGGTTGGGAACCGGGTAAATTAGATTATTAACAAGGTATGACTTTTCACTCTTTATTTTATAATACTCCCCCTTAAATGGTATAATTTTCAGTTCAGGATTTAAGCCGGCTATTTGGGAGATACGATCTGAAAAAAGACCAGCACAATTAACTAGATACTTAGTGTATATTTCTCCTTCTCCTGTTGTCACTTCTATCTCATTGTTGTTTTCCTTTATATCGAGTACTTCTGTCCCACATTTAATTTCGCCCCCATTTATTTTAATAGTCTTTGCAAACGATTTTGCAACAGCCTTAAAATTAATTATTCCAGTAGCAGGTACTTCTAAAGCCTCTAAGCCATCACAATGAGGCTCAATATCGTTAAGAATGTCTTTATTCAATTTATTTACTTTTAAGCCGTTTTGAAGAGCCCTGTTGTAAAGGTTTTTAAGTTGTGGTATCTCTTCTTCTTCTGTTGCTACGATAACTTTTCCGCAAACATCATATTCTATTGAATGTTTTTTGCAGTATCTCAATAATTTTTTGCTTCCTTCTCTAGCAAACTCTGCCTTCAAACTACCGGGTTTGTAATAGATACCTGAATGAATAACTCCGCTGTTTCTGCCAGTTTGATGGCATGCGACATCTTCTTCTTTTTCTACTAGTAATAATTTCGAGTTAGGATTCCTTTCTAAAAGAGCCATAGCAGTCGACAACCCAACAATTCCGCCACCTATAACTAAGAAATCGTAATGCATTTTAAAATCACTCCATATTATATTATTCTTTCAAACTTTATGTTGTTAATTGATTATGTTATTCGCTAACCAATTATAAGTATTGTATCACAAAGTGAATTAAGTTGTCGTACAACTTTACAATATATATCATACAATTTAATGTATTTAAAATATATTGACAAAAATAAACCAGTGGTGTACTCTTTATTTGTAGTGAAAACGCATTCAATTTGGATGTAGTGATTTGTTTACCACTATATTACATAAAATGGTAGTACAATTTATTTTTTGTTGTCATACATGTTTCGTTGATTACTTACCTGGTTTTTATGCTTTTATATAAAGTAAATCTGAAAGGGGGATTAGCTATGGAAACAGTTAAGATAAATGATGAACTAAACGATCGCTTGGATCAGGAAATTCCTTCAGATGACGAATTGATATCTGATGATGTCAGTAAAAAGGATCATTTATTACTATTATTTGTAGGTTTTTTTCCATTTATTGTTTCAGTTATTTGGTTTATTAATTACATTTCATAATTTTAAGGAGGGTAAGAATGAATAAAACAGGAGAAAGTATATTCCCTTTGCCACTAGATAAAAGAACAGAGGGTGCATGGTCTTTATTTTGGTTGTGGGCTGGCGGGAGTGTGCTGTTAACAACTTTTTTAGTTGCAAGTGGTTATGCACCATCAATTGGTTTAATCCCGACCATAGTATTAACTGTCTTCACTAATTTCGCGGCTTATACAGTAGTTTCTTGGTCATCTCAGCGGTCTGCAAAATATGGTATTGATGAGATTATTGCATTAAGACCCACTTTCGGAATAAAAGGTTCCTTATTTGGGGTTATAATTTTAGTTGGAATCAATTTCGGCTGGATGGGGATAATGGCTGCCATGACTGGTAGTGCCACTAAACAATTGGTTAATACAATTTCTGGAGGGGTTACTTTTACTGGTGATTATAGTTTATATGCATTTCTAGGTTTAGCAATACCAATAATACTACTAATGCTATCACCAAAAAATGGGTTTAGACTAGCCAAATTAACAGTCCCCCTATTAATAATTTTAGCTATTTATTTGTTAGTAAACTTGTTACAACCTCATTACTGGAATCAAATGATGAATGTGAAACCAACTTACGATATCGGCTGGGCTTTTGTTCTAGAAGCTTTAGTAGCATTTGCTGTCGCTTGGCAACCTTATTTAGGTGCTTGGAATAAATTTGCTAGTTCTCAAAGAAGAGCGTTTTGGTCAACATATATTGGCTTAATGTCTGTAGGAATACTACTTGGTCTTGTTGGTGGCATGGCTACTTTGTTAACAGGGGAAATTGATCCTTCAGTATGGGCTACTGAACTCGGTATGGGATTATCCGGTTTAATAGTAATTTTACTGGGGACTATCACAAGTATTGCTTTGTTATTATACGCAGGCATTATGGCAGTACTATCTGTATTCCCTAAATGGAATTATAATATTGTAGCAATTTCTATTAGCTTACCATCCACTATATTTATTTATGTGTCCAGTCTACAAAATTTCTTTGATTTAATACTTGTATTTGTAGGTTTACTGGCCGGTCCTTATTGGGCAGTAGCAATGGCAGATTACTTCTTTCTTAGAAAAGAGAAGATAAGTGTGAAAGATTGTTACTACTCAAAAGGTAAATATACTTATTGGAAAGGGTACAACCCCATTGCTTTCATAGCTCATATTTTCGGAATGTTACTATGGGTGTATCTTGGCGGCTGGCTAAGTGGTTTAGATTCTGTTTCATTTGCATCAGGTCATGCAATATTCCAATATATAACCGCTACAATCCCTTCAATGGTTTTTTCGGGTATATTGTATATTATTCTAGCAAAGTATTTCTTTTCTAAATATCCTTATGGCGGGTATACATTTAACCCAAAAGAAAAAAAGGTTGCATGAAAATATTAATATTTGTTAACTTTTCAATAATACGTAATAGGAGGATTTACAATGACCAATGATACTTGGAGTTCAGTATTACATGGGGGCATATCAACTTTTATGAAAACCCCGATTATACAACCGAAAAGAGATATTATAAAAAACGAAGGTGTAAAAGCTGCTGTAATAGGAATACCTTTTGACGGAACAACCATTACTCGGCCTGGATCAACAATGGGGCCACGTAAATTTAGAGATGTTTCATCTAGTGTAATACCTTATCACTTTGATTATGATGTAGATGTAGTAAAAGCTTTTAATTTAAAAGACTGTGGTGATGTCGATGTTAAGATAGGCTCTGGATATGAAACAGTTCAACGGGGTAAAGACAGTGTGTTGGAAATTCTACATGGAGGAGCGATGCCTGTCATTGTCGGCGGAGAACACCTAGTCACGGTAAGTGGAACAAAAGCTGTAAATGAATTCAATCCTTCAGGTAATTATGGTTTCATTATGTTTGACGCTCATTTTGATACAGCAACAGATATAGATGGCGATAAATGGAGTCACTGTTGTCCAGTAACACGAACAATGGAACTTAATTGCTTTAAACCAGAAAACACTGTAATTATTGGTCCTCATGGACCTACAAATCCAAAAGCAGAACTTGAATATGTAATAGAACAAAACATTAGCTACTTTACAATGAGAGATATATACAAGCAAGGTATCGAAAAAATAATAGAAGAGGCTATTAAAATTGCCTCCAAAGATACAGATGGTATTTATATTTCTATTGACATGGATTGTCTAGACTCTTCGCACAGTCCAGGAACCGTTGCCCCTACCCCTGGTGGTATGACAACGCGTGAGATGATTTTAGCAATTGAACGACTAGGAAAAGAAGATGTTATTGGTCTTGATGTTGTTGAATTTGCTCCACCTTACGACCACCCAGATATTACAGCAATCAGTGCAGTAAGGTTTGTAGTAGATTTCCTTGGCTCTATAGCTTCAAGGAAGAATAATTAATTGCATTTATTGAACCACCAAATATTTAGTGAAGGAAACATTACTTATGTTTTGTCCAGCATAACAGAAGTGTTCGGTAAAAATGTTTGAAGTTGCATTACATGAATGTTTAAGTTTTGGTAGTCATTGGTATATACAGTAAATCATACTATCTCAATGACTACCTACAATCAATTAAATTAGATGCAGATTCACCAACAATTATAGTTATTAGAGAGAGTAACAACATTTACCCTTAATCTATTTAACTGTGATTGTTCAACTCATTTATTGCTATTACAATAATAATCACTTCAGTATTGTTAATTTTTAGAAATTTAATTTTAAAGGTATTTAGTTTTATTTTATAATAATACTTTTTAACTAAAAGTAGATTATACGACTAATTGGAAACATGATATATTAGTCAGCATTTTTAATTAAAGATGATGAATTATTTGAAATAGTAGACTTTTCAATATGTATGTATAAGGAGATATACAAATGTGGAAAATTGCAATTTGCCAAACAACCCCAATGTTAGGTGATCTTGATCATAATTTAAACATAATTGAAAAATCAATTGCTAAGGTTTCGGGAAAGGCAGATTTAATTTTATTTCCAGAATTAATGTTAACAGGGTATAATGTAGACAAAATAGTTGAGAATGTTTACCAAACAGAAAACAGTGGTTACATTAAAAAAATAAAGGAAATGTGCAGCTTATACAAGATTTATTCCGTTATATCTTTTATAGAAAAAGATAAAGATAATTATTACATTTCGGCTATGTTAATTAACTGCAATGGAAAATTCGTAGGTACATATAGAAAAACCCACTTATTTTTTGATGAAAAAAAATATATAAGTGAAGGTGATTCAATAGAGGTATTTAAAACAAGCATAGGGAATATTGGTATTATGATTTGCTATGATTTAGAATTTCCTGAAGTAGCAAGAACCTTAGCCTTAAAAGGTGCTGATTATATTTTAGTTCCTACTGCAAATATGCTTCCGTATAGCTATCATCAATTTATTTATGCACAGAGCAGAACTTTTGAAAATGAAATTCCCGTCATTGTTTGTAATCGAATAGGTAAGGAATCACCTTTACAATTCTTTGGGGAAAGTATTGCAGTAAAAACAAATGGTGAAATAACCAAATTAGACACTAATCAAGAGCAAATTGAAATAGTGGAAATAAATAACAAACCAATTGACAGTAAATTAAATTATTTGGAAAATAGACGGCCAAATAAATACAAGAGTTTAATTGATTGAAACTGAACTTATGTATGACTATTGGAACTAAATTACAGGGGGTGAGAAATATTGAAAATGTAAAATTATCACAACTAATTGTTAAAGAAATTATGTTGAGAATTGAAACAGGTGAATATCCTCTTTTTTCACGTTTGCCTTCAGAGAATAAACTTGCAGAAAAATTTAAAGTCGGAAGGTCTACTATACGAGAATCCTTAAGTGTATTAAAGTCTCTAGGAATCTTATCTTCCAAACAAGGTGGAGGACATTTTATTCATGAAACCAATTTGACTCCTTTAATAAACAGTATAAATATCCAAACTAGAGAGTACCAAGAGATTAAATATCTTTTCGAGGTTAGATTTATCCTTGAGTCTGAAGCTGCGTTTATGGCTGCAGAAAGAAGAACTACCGATGATATTATTCAACTTGAAGAATCTTTAAGAAAATTTAAAGTAGCTTTAGAGTCGCCGGATCAAACTGGTCAACTTGAAGATTTTGAGTTTCACAAGACAATGATAAACACCACACACAATCCTATTATGATAAAGCTGATGGATAGTTTGTCAGATATGTACCAAAAAACTTTGGAAATAACTTTAAAACAAAATTTGGGTTTAAACAGAAAAAGACAAGATGTTTATAAAGAACATAAAAACATCTTTAAAGCAATAAAGGATGGACAACCTGAATTGGCAAAAATTCAATGCCTAATTCATTTAGGCAATGTTCAAAAGAAAGTCAACTACTTGTACCACTCACAATTGCTACCTCAAAAGCTTTCTTTGCAGTGAAAAAACCATGAATAACATAGAAGTTCCTCATGGTTTTTTCTTTTCACCTGATGCTAAAACAGTTTAGTGATTTCCGATGAATTTAGCGTTTTGGGCATTTTAATCGGACTCCTCATAGTCATGTATGTCGATAACCATTGGTTGTTCCATTTTGGTTTTTGATTTAACATAACAGGAGTTGAGCTAGAACGACTTTTTCAGCATACGTGAATAAACTCTGTTCTGTGTCAAAAACAAAACAGAGGTGAACGATGATAAAAAACTTCATTGCAGTAATAGAGAGCCAATCGATATAGCAATAACTGAAATTTATAAAGATGATGAAGATGCTCCGGAAAGCTAAACATGGTCTTCCTATCAAACGGAAATAATAAAGATAAAACAATTATTTTATTTGGTGGAGGTGGAGCATATGAAATCACACTTAAAGTACTGCCATATTACCGCGCTCATATTACGTATAGAGAAGATACTATCTTCGTCAGCGCAGATGGTGAACTAATAGACTGTGAGCATATAAAAACATATCCAAAACCTTATTTTAAATAAGGCATAAGGCATAAAACTCCATTAGTAATCCCTGGTTATTGCCCGGCTTTGTTTTTAGTGGAGGGGTATAATAACACGGAATCGCGCGCCAAAAGGATAGAAACGCTCTTGGGAACATGAGAAACAGTCGTGGAATCATCATCCAATAATTGAAAACCACCTCCGATGAAGCAATGTTAACTCACCGGGGGTGAAAATCACTTGAACAAATCCGAGCCTCATGCGCGATCGATCAACTCCTACAAACATGCCCGCCCTTTCCCTTGCAACAAAGAACTTCGGCATACGAATAGAAATTAATCATTCTTTTCTCTGTTCCGGGTACGCTATTTCCCCCATAAATAAAATTGCATCGGTTTTATTGTCCTGAATCGCTATGAAAAATGGACGGTTGACATCCATATGAAAAGGTTCATCATTAGTAATAGACTCCATCACGACTTCCGCAGACGTCACTGCCGCCGCTTCTGTTCCTTCTTCGTCTACTTCGATAAATGTTTTTTGTTTTACAGTATCTATCCAAATTTTCTCATCTTCTTCAATCATTTTCGAAAGATCAGCTTCACGACCGAATGCGGCGTTCATTGCGAGTGATTTTAAAGCATCATTCAGGAGTACTTCATATTCCAGCTGGAACTTCGGAAGCATAAGTGTTCCTTTCTTTTGCCGCAGCTCATCATTCCAACTCTTCCAATTCTCCGTAGTAAGAGTTTGACGAAATTCATCCATACTGATCGCTTCCTTTGGCAAAAAGATATGCATACTCATATCCTCATTTTCCCCATAGGGAAGAGCGACTGTTTGGAATTGACCATTTTCCATATAGCGAAGCTTTTTGTCATTCATAATCATAAAGGGTACCGGTTCTGAAGTTCCATCATCCAGATAAAAATTCTTTTCTTCCGTTAATTCTTTCGCAAATTCATATTTCCAGTCGCCTTTAAAATAAATAGCATTAATAAGAATAGCAACCAAATCAGGATTTAGGGGAGCTTGTATAATGTCAGTAATCTTTTTGTTCGTTGCGTTTTTCACCCATTCATTTATCGACTCTGCAGACTCGTTATCCATAACATCTATTGTCTCAATTTTCGCCTGAAAAAAAGCTTCATTATTTTGTCTAAAAGCATCCTGAAAGTGAAAGCGTTTGTTCAGCCAAATTGAATTGGCTACACTTGTTTTTATTTCGTCCGTATCTTTATTTAATGCCCCCAGTAGCGAAGCATTTGCTTTATTCAACTCATCAACCGTTATTCCTTCTACTTGCAATGCGTTAGAAATCTCTGCCTTCGTTTCCCCGTCAGCTCCGTTGTATACCATCCCTAAAGCCATCAATAAACTTGTCGGTGAAATAAATATATTAAGATGCTCATCGGCATCGACTAACCCCATTAGCTTGAAACCAAGTTCGTTGTTTGGTTGAACGATTTGCTTATAATCGTTCGAATCAAAAACTGCATCTCTAGACGTATCGTTTTCGTCCTGATTCGCTCCTGTTCCACAGCTTCCCAAAATGAATAAAATTCCGAATAAAAGCGGCAACAATTGTTTTTTCATTTTTCTATCCTGCCCTTTCTCCCAGTTTTGTAGCAATATGCTTCAATTATGGACATTTTATGTACGTTTCAATCAACACGTTTTTAACGACTAGTTATGTGGAACATCTATAATATAGCCTTTAACGTATATACTAAGTCGACATTAAAAACAATACAAGCAATTTAGAATCATTCTTGGAGGGATTAAATCATGGCAAGACTTGATGGAAAAGTAGCGATAATTACTGGTGGTGCATCTGGGATAGGTGCGGAAATGGCGACCATGTTTACAGGTGAAGGTGCGACTGTCATTGCTGCCGATATTAATCAGGATGCATTGGATAAGATTAGTGAAAACGAAAATATACACGGGATGAAGCTGGACGTATCTGCAGAAGAAGATTGGCAGTCACTCGTGGAAAAGGTGGTAAATGACTTTGGAAAAATCGATATTTTAATTAATAATGCCGGAGTTACTTCGGAAAAGCCCATCACTGAAATAAATTATAAGGATTGGGAGTTTCTTTCAAAAATTAATGGCTTTGGCGCCATGATGGGCATCAAATATGTTGCACCTGCGATGGAAAGGAACAAGCAAGGATCAATTGTAAACTTATCTTCTGTTACCGCACAAATTGGAATGGGCTTGAATTCATATTCAGCCTCAAAAGGTTCGGTTCGCGCCATTTCCAAAGCGGCTGCTGTCGAATATGGTAAGCGTGGAATACGAGTGAATGCCGTATTTCCGGGAGTGATCGAAACACCAATGACAAAAGGTTTAAAATCAAGTGAAGGACAGTTAAGCCAAATTAATGCATTAACTCCATTGGGGAGATTAGGTCAGCCGGAAGACGTCGCCAATGCGATTCTCTTTTTAGCAAGCGATGAGGCATCCTATATTACCGGTGCTGAACTAGCCATTGATGGTGGGTACTCAGCAATGTAACGACTCCAAAATGATTCCTGCTAACAAAGGCGGGAATCATTTTATTACCACTTCATCGTGAGCAAACGAGAACCTTATTGCAAATCTTTTATGATCGCTGCCTTAAAATCGTCAAAGTCCTGTAAATGTTTTTCAATAATTTTCTCAACGATTTCGATCTGCATTCGTGTATAATCATGTACTGCGATATTTCTAAAACCTACCATTGCTTTCATATTCTCACATAATGTCTTGTTTATTACCCCATTGTCCGCCAATAGGTGAAACCCATCCCGACTCGATTGAGGAACTCCTAGTTTACGTTTTGCTATTACATGCATAGCCATATCTATACTAGCTTCACATGCACGTTGAATATTCAATATAATAGAATCCTGCTTCGTATAATTGTGCAACGATTTCGGATTGTTTTCATACACTTCCTGGATTCGAATAATACACCGTTCAATCGTATGCGCTTTATTCAATAGAACATCGTTTTCCATATATTATCCCATCCTCCTTGATCGTTTGCATAATGACTTCTCTTTCTTCATTTAACTTCGCATACATTTTGTACACTTTCATTTCAAATTCCATCCGTTTTTTCTTATCGCAACAATATATTACTTTCCCATAATGAATGATTTGCAGCTGAAAAACCGTTGAAGCTTGATTAAGATCGATTAAATCAACATCCTTATCTAACATACTTGCTAACTTTTGAGCAGTTAAAAATAACTCGTACGGCGTTTGTTTTTTTTTGCTTAAAAATGCAAGATCAATATCATTTGCTTGTTGTGGGTTCTTCTCTACTGTTGAGCCAAACAAGATAATAAAGTATGGAGCAAGTTCATCCACTAAAAAGAGTTTAATTTTCTCTATTTGAGCTTGTTCTAACAATCTATTCACCCCTTCTTCCTTTATTATACAACAATACATGATAACAATACATGATAAGGAAAACATTGGATAATACTATTTCCCTTAAACCGAAAAAGAAAAAAAGACTCTTTAAAAGAGCCTTTTATTCGACGTGAATCATCCCTGTATTTTCTTCCGTTACTGTCCCTACAATAGCTGCAGGTACGTTTTTATTTTGAAGTTCACTTTGTAATGCTTCTGCCTCATCTGCTGGCACTGCAATGAGCAATCCGCCGGAAGTTACGGGATCACTTAGTATAAGCTGATCAACTTCATCAATTGCATCATCATAAACAACTTTATCACTCAACCATTGGTGATTTTTCTTTGCACCGCCCGGAATAATGGACTGTTCTGCCAACTCTCTGACCCGCTCCAATAATGGAACGTTGTCTTTGTGAATTGTAATACCGACATCGCTTCCTTTCGCCATTTCTGATGCATGACCAAGCAAACTGAAACCTGTAACATCTGTAGAAGCATGAACAGTGTATGCTTGCATCGTTTCCGCAGCTGTTTTATTTAATGTTGCCAATAATTCCATCAAGTTATTTAATTCAGTTTCTGTGAGCATGTCTTTTTTAATGGACGTTGTCAAAATACCAACACCAATTGGTTTCGTTAAAATTAGTTTATCGCCTACTTGCGCGCCATTGTTTGTTTTTATTTTATTTGGATGAACCGTTCCTGTTACAGATAAACCAAACTTCGGCTCTTTATCATCAATGGAATGTCCACCTACGAGCGTCGCGCCAGCTTCCGTTACCTTGTGGGAAGCACCGGTTAAAATATCCGTTAAAATTTGTTTATCCAACGTATCGATTGGAAAGCCGACAATATTCATTGCCGTTAACGGAGTACCACCCATCGCATAAACATCACTTAACGCATTGGCAGCGGCAATTTGTCCAAACATGTACGGGTCATCCACAATAGGTGTGAAAAAATCAAGCGTTTGAACAAGTGCAACATCATCATTTATTCGATAAACACCCGCGTCATCAGATGTATCTAAACCTACAAGCAGGTTCGGATCATTACTTGTTTTTGGCAATTGTCGTAATACTTCCGATAAATCCAATGGGTTTATTTTACATCCACAGCCACCTTTGCTGGATAGTGATGTTAATTTCACTTGATCTTTCTTAATCAGTTTCTCTGTCATATGATCAGCTCCCTTTTACTATTTGTTTATAAATCGTTATAAATGATTGTATTTCTTGGTCTAGCGAATGATGCTTATTCACATATGCCTTGCCCCGCTCTCCGATACTTTTTTTCAAAGCAAGGTCTTCAACCAACCTTTGGGCATACATAATAAATTCCTCTTCATCGCGATAAACAAATCCATTTTCTTCATTCATTATTATACTGCGATTACCATTATTATCCGATACAAGTGTCGGAGTACCCTCGGCCATTGCTTCCAATATAGCAGACGGTTGTCCCTCCGAGATGGATGTATTTAACACGACATCACCTTGTCTAAAAAGCGCACCCATTTCTTTATGAGGGATTTGACCCACGTATTTTATCCAATCGCTATGCTTTTCGACTAGTTCTTTTATAACTTCCCCTTCATCTTTTTCAATGATCGGTCCAACAAGCCATAACCGAATGTGATGGTGTTTTTCCCTTAATATTTCGAGCATAAAAATGGCACTTGTAATATTTTTTATTTTCCGGAGCCCTGCCGGCAGGATAAATAAAAACGTCCCATTCTCTTTCATATGTGGGGATTCTATTTTTGGAAATGCAGTAACGCCTTGCGGAATGACAAAAAGTTTATCAGCAACTTCGGGAACTTCACGCACGACAGTACTTTTCCCTTGTTCCTCAAACACGTGAATCGCTTCTGCTCCTTTCAACGTTTCAATAACTTTGTCTCTTTTCTTTTCATTAAACAAATCTTTATTTAAATCCGTCCCGGTCATGGTGATCAAATAGGGCTTGATAGGGTAAGATACTTTCTTCATAAAGTTATAAAATTGATATGCATGAAACCCGTGAAACAGATCCGCTGCTCCGTTTTCATCCATATTAACAAAGGGCTCATCATCTTTTGTTGCATTGATAATGTCCGTTTGTATGCCGTAGTTACGTAAAGCCCCTAAAATACGATTCCCTGTTACCATGTTTCCTCGTTGTTGATCAAAGAAAGGAACTACTAGCTTAACCTTCATCCATGTCATCCTTTAACTGCTGAACTTATATCACCTATTGTAGCATCATTTACCTACGTTTACATTTCCAAGAGCCTTTGTGATCGATCGAAACAATGTACTCGGCCTTTAATGATATTATACAGCCAATAGTATAATTCAGACGAACAAATTGATTTGGATCTATTTAAATATTACACCGAACAATTCATAACAGCATAACGAATAGACCGATTCCAAGCTCTAGAAATCAGTCTACTCAAAAGTAAAAAAATGCACGAAAATATTAAACAACAACTCCGAGTAACATAGCATTTAACCAAGCAAAAAAATTAATATACCATGGCCCTTCAAAACTTTAGCCTTTTGCTATTTGTTTTCGATCTGCAGCTTGTGGCGGCTTTTCCATCCACCCATTATTGATCATAATATCAGCACCATCCTTCAGAAATTTCGCAATCTCTGCCGTAAGTCGTGTGTACGTGACACTCAAATCAGCTCGCTCACTGACTCCAAGCGCTGTACCATATTCTCCAATACCAGAGGCATTCATGGTCAAAATATGAAACATCATAAGCTTGTCGGAAAACGGAGCCTCAGTAGAATCAGTAGGCTGTGCATCCCACGCTACAGGTACAGTCAAGTAATCTTCCCGTAACAGATTGCTAAAAATGTCGGTATGTTTTCTAGAGATGTCTCGACCCTTTGACATAAATTGCCGAACTTCTTTAGAGGCGGCAACTTGGCTGAATCCAGTGATAAGCGCCTTTCCTATCGTATTTCTTTCAACATTAAAATACAAGTTAGTAATTTCAATAGCATTCAAAGGCCGCTTATCACTGAACCAGCCACCACTTAAATAATTTTGTTTATTGACATATTCTATCATTTGTGGATAAGGGATATAAGGTGGTCTTGTGAAAATTCCTTTGGATAACTTAATCTGAACAGCTTGATCTAATAATTCCGTTGCGTTTGAAAGACTTTGTTTAAAAAACTGGAAAACATCCGAACGCGCTGCGTTGGACAACGCTAACGTATAGGCATTCATCCCTAATTTACCAAGGTTTTGAATGTATAGCAGAAAGAAATCATCCGTATATAAGGGTGCAGCATTAATATTGACGTCTTGATTCGAATACCCCTCCGGAACTGCAATTTGTTCCGTTGTGAAAAGAGTCTGTATAAATGTAACATTCTTCTGGGATAAGTCCAATGCATATTGTAATATCGAGCGAATCTCCTCGTCCTTAACGTGATTCATTGCATAATTAAGGACTTGTATTGCCATCGAATCACTTTGATAAGCGGACCACAGACTGCCAATTTCTGCAGATGTTAATTGTACGTTCGTTTCCACTATAAATTCCTCCAAAAATACATGTTTTATAGTATTTTTACCTTTTCATTCGAAAATATTCTATTTTTTGAGGAAATACTTGTACGGCATTCAAATAATCCCATGTATATTTATAAAGCGTATTGAAAAAATATAGTGTAGGGATAAGAATACTATCAATGAAAAGAGGATGCCTAAACAATGTTCATTGGGGTAATTACTTTTACAATAAGCTGGCTAATATTTTTCATTTTCTCATATAAGAAAAACTTCCCTATTTATATCCTCACAAGTTGTATAGGTATTATTTTAGCATTTATTACGGACTTATTAATGTTTGTGTATCCTCTATGGAAATATCCGGGAAATCCGTTAGAACTATTTGGGATTCAATTAATGAATGCATTTGGAATATATTTTGTAGTCATATACTTTTTCCTACAAGCAATACCAACAAAACAAACGTTATTAACGATGGCCCGCTACATATTTTATTGGTCTATGTTTGTTATCGCGTTAGAGTTTATATTTATACATATCGGCTTTATAAAACATGGGTTATGGTGGAACTTAGGCTTTTCCTATGCAGCTGATTGGATATTATTTACCGCTTTTTATATTCATCATAAGTGGGTAGTAAATGTAGTAATTACTACACAGTATTCGTAATTAAACCAATTCAAGGGAGGGGGAAAGGTTGCAAAAAGAAATTGTCGAATTAGCAGAACGATTAAGAGATATAAGGAACGATTACTGGTTAAACGAAACCTTATTTTCAATTAACTGGTGGATTCTTTTTTTCACGGCGGTAAGTGTTTTAGTTATATGGATACTCATTCTAGATAAGAAAAGAATAATTGAGATCATTGCATACGGGCTTATGGTGACGATAACAGGAATAATGTTGGACACACTAGGTGTTTCATTACTGTTATGGCGATACCCTCATACTTTAATTCCATTCCCTATTCTTGCCGAAATTCATTTCATACACATGCCTATAATTTTTATGATCATTTACCAGTACTTTAATACATGGAAGACTTTTTTAATTGCCGCTACTGTTAACGCATTTGTTTTTGCATTTATTTTCGAACCATTACTGGTGTGGCTACACATATATGAACCATATCAATGGAAGCATATATATTCATTTTTCCCTTATATTTTCATAGCCATCGTATTCAAATGGGTGATCTATAAATTTAAACAACTTGAAAAGCGTTATGGTGACGATAATAAATGATGGTCCTGAGGTACGTTAACCGTTTAAAAACTAACTTTTCCCCCGAAATATACTTTCATTGCCTCAAAAACAGGGAAAAATCCGGCATTATATAAAATCAGCAAAATACACTTTATTGTTTATGGAATTATGATATACTTGCTCCTTGGGGAACACGTTGTTCGAAACCATCCAACGTTAAAAAACTAAGGGAGATAATTAAATATGAATGCAAAATCACTTGTTACAAACGCGTTAATAGCCGCCCTGTATGTGGTTGTTACGTGGTTAATCGTTCCATTTGGATTTACACATATCCAATTCAGGATTTCAGAGTTATTTAATCATCTTGTTGTTTTCAACAAAAAATACTTCTTTGGAATCGTGCTAGGCGTTTTCTTCGCCAATCTTTTCTTTTCACCAATGGTTGCCTATGATTTGATGTTTGGGTTGTCACACACAGCATTATCGTTACTTATTACGATTTATGTAGGCAAATACATTAAAAACAAATGGGTATTAATGAGCTTAAATATCATTATCTTTTCGTTTAATATGTTTATCATTGCTCTAATGCTGAAACTCGTATTGGCAATTGATCTATCATTTGGATTTATTTGGATAACAACTGCGGCTGGAGAGTTTATTGTGATGGCTGTAGCGATGCCAATTGTATATGCATTAAATAAACGTTTAAAATTTAGTCAGCTTGTTTAGCGAAAAATGAACAGCGTCCCTATACTTAAAATTATATTTAAGATAAAAAAGCCACACACATTTTAGTTATTCCTAAATGTGTGTGGCTTAACTTTTTTGCTTCTACAATTAGAAGTATGAACATCTAAAAAAACAAACTTGACCTTGCAAATGATTCTTGAAAATAGTACAGGTCAATTAGATAAGAATTACGAAAACCTTACATTTTTTAAAGTTTTTATCATACAATTCTTTTAGAGGTGATGATAGTGACGAGAGTAGCACACACCGAAAGTGACATTGATTTAATAGCTAGGATGATGAGAGCAGAAGCCGAGGGTGAAGGAAAACTAGGAATGCTTATGGTTGGGAATGTCATTGTAAATCGAGCACAAGCTGATTGTTTAGATTTTCAGGATGTTAGGTCTATACGGGATGTTATTTTTCAAATTCAAGGTGGTAATTATTCATTTGAAGCAGTACAAAAAGGTAATTTATTTTATAACCCTGCTAGAGGGGTCGAGAAAAAGTTAGCACGACAAGTTTTAAAATATTGGAGAGAACATCCTTCCAAATATTCTCTTTGGTACTTTAATCCATTTGGTGAATGTCCACCTACATGGTACGGTCAACCATTTGCAGGACAATATAAACAACATTGTTATTATGAACCAGTAGCTAATACATGTGAAAGTGCTTATAGATAGTAACAAAACCCCCTCACAGCTCGTGGGGGATTTTGACTTAACAATTACTGTAGAAGCTGTCCATTTTACCAGATTATATTTGTCGTCATCAGCCGATTTATTGTTGGTAAGGTGCCTTACGAGATTCGCTTATTATTCAACGGCACTACTTTTCCTTTTCCGGAAAAAACGTATATGACCAGCTAACCACTGTATCAACAGCGAATATAATCATCCAAATCTTACTTACTTGCTGAATCATCTCGTTTTGAAAAGGCGCATTCATCGCCGTTTCCTCTTCCCACCATGACCAATCGACAAGATAATACGCAAGGTCATGTGAATAATTCCCGAAATTCATCCAGAATATGTAATGTGCAATAATAAATACCGATGCGTGCGCATACCACCATAAGCGATTTTTCCGTGCAATGACTTTTGGATCTTTTGCTCGCTCTATCTTTCGCATCTCTTCCGCTGTCAGCATATTAATACCGCGCCATTGACCGATCTTTTGTTTAATATACCGATCGAGGCGTTTAAAATCAGAGATACCGAACGTACATGCATACGCAATAAAGATTGCTATAACAATTGTAAATGTAGATATTTCTCCTGTTTGCCTGTAAATAAACACGGCGAGCATAACTTCCAAAATCATGCCAACAAAAAATAACGCCAAAAACACCGAACTAAGCTTCTGGTTCATTAACGTATAACGAATGATTAGAAATACGAGCAAAGAAACGAACGACAGCACTTCAAGCGCTATAAAAATTTCCCATTGAAAAGAAATCAGCAATTCCATCATAATCAAGGCTCCAATTCATAATTTTTATTCAACTGTTTGATTACTCAAACAAATGGAAAGGCGCTTGATTATAATTGATATCCAGTTCCTGCTCCATATTAGCATACATAACCTGCTCATATTGCTCCCTGAAAGATTCGGGCCGTTCGTTTTTTCCGGGTGCTGCTTCATCAATCCTATCGAGGAAGTTCTCTTGTATATAACAAATCACTGTTTTCTCAATCGATAATATTTTATTCATGTTTCTGAGCAATTCATCCATGACTTCCAATGTAGATAACCCATTTGTCCAAATATCTTCTACGCCATAAGAAGTGGAGCTTCCTGAAGCAAAAGTTCTTCTGCCACCGATTAATCTGGATTGCTCCAAGATAGCAGTGACCATTTTTGGTACTTGAATGAGTCCAAGTACATTGTTATCATCACCAGCATTTAGTGGAATTCCTTTTACTTTCCCACTTAATAAAAAATGGAGTCTTCTTTCCGCTCCCCACATGGCCAACAATAGTGCCTCAATTAATTGACTTGTCGCCAGACTGATCATTGGTGCCAAAAAGCTGGCCTGTGATAAAGCAGCTTCTTCTTCATATAAAATAATTGGATTATCTGATCTTCTAGCCAATTGTTCCTCAATAGAATCCATATAAGCTTGAATACTATTGAAAAAAGCACTGGCAACCTGTGGGTACGCACGTACGGATACAGGATCTTGCACAGTATAATCACCGGTATCGTCCAGCCCCTCCTTTATCCAGTTTAAAGGATGTTTCATCGTGTCATCTTCATTCAACATTACCTTATCACTATATGTATGCCTTTTTTTATTGAGGATCTTTGCATACTCCACACTATTCGAATTGTATAAACTCCATACCGATTGAACGAGCAATAGTTTGGCAGTTGCAATACCCACATGGACAAATGAGCCATTAATCAACGACAATCCTTCTTTTCGCTGCAAACTATATTGGTACTTTTCTTTAAGCACATTTGCCACTTCCTTTGCCCAATGGGCTGCCGGAATGACATCTCCACTAGAATAGGACGCATGTTTAGGTACAATCGGTTTGATTGTTTTCTCTTTCATTCCTTGTAGCAAATGCTCATATAAATCCGGGGTTATTCCTGTTCCTCCAAGCGAAAAGGAATGTAGCTTCGCATAGGATATACATCTTGTTTCATAATCAGAATATGCTTCCCCCGTTCCAATCATGTGATTGTCTAGCAAATACGTTTGAAAGGCACTAATTTCTTCTCCATGAATAGACACATGATCCAAGTGACCTACAAGTGTATTTACTCCATATAATCTGGGTGGGTGATCTTGATTAAGTAATTCATCCAGGTGCTTTGCATCCTTTTTAACACGATCTGTTGCTTGAGTCATATATTCAGGAATCGTCTGCTTCATAATATGCTTGATAAGCGTCTGTAGCTTTTCACTATGTTGATACATTAAGAATCATCCCCTCCTTTTTACATAAACAAAAACGAACATAACAAATAACAATATCAGTATTCCAGTCCAGATCATATTGTCTGGAGAAAGTGCATTTCCCAGCCTAATAAAGCCAATGGATTCGTTATCCAGTATAGCCATTTCCGGATTGGCACGAATCGTTCTCGAGAACTGAGAAACATTTGCAAAGAAATCAACTAACGCAATCCCGCCAATCGCAAACAAAATCGACTCACTTACCGTACTGCTGAACTTTGTATACTTTCGATAAAAATAATCAAGCCTGTCTTTGCTGAAGTTTATTTTATTTGTAATACTATCTTTAATTGCATCAATTTTCCACTTGAACAATATTTCTTCAAAGTATTTTTTTCGATATCCTTGTAAGTTTAATACCTGCTCTTTCAATTGCATAAAAATGAGATTCACATTTTCAATATTTACTTCCAGCAATTTTTCCATTCTTTTTACTGCTTTTCCTCTGCCTTTAATGGAATAAACTTCACCAATCAACTTGGAGAGCTGATTATTCATATGATCTAATACGACATTATAGTATTGACATAAATTCAACGCTTCCACAGCACAGGATAATAACTTTTCCTCATATCCGTTAATCACCAAGTTGTTTCCCCAGCCAAAATAAAAACCATCTCTCCGCACTTGTTTATCTACTTGGTCAATACCCTCATTACCTAATGAAAGCCAATGGTGATATAAAAACGTTTCATTTTCAAAAGTTGGTACATACAATGTCCTATTAACCCACAATGGGATACCAACATGTTCAGCTTTAAAAAAACCTCGTTTTACTTTTTTATCAGATTTATTCAAAATCTGCTCATCGGTAAGATCCTTTTGAACGTAATGGTCTTTATCCAGTGACTTGATTTTGTTAAAAAGTTGCTGAAGACTTTTATCATAATAGCTTTGACTAACATACTTCATAAACTCATTGGAAAACAACTGAATATCATTAATAAATGCACGCAATTCAAGTTCATCAAACATCTCTATTTGCCTATGTATATAAATGGTTGTTTCCATTATCCCTATTGTATTATCAAAGATATGGCAGGTTGTTTCCTTTAATTGGTGATCAAATGTGATACCATATTTGTTACATGGTTCCATAAAGCGGTCTTGTGCTAGTTCCAGTATTTCTTGAACAACAGGATCATTACTTATTGTGAATAATTCCGGCGAGAGATAGTTTCCATCCTCGTTAATCAGTTCATAAATAAATTCCCGCTCTTTGCTGTGTAAAAAATTTATGCTTGCATTGTCATTATATTGCTCTTTCACGTTATTCCAAAATTCCACATATGATTTATGGTCACGCATGGCATTAAAATATAATATGTTAAGTGATGTTTTAAACGGTGCAATAAGCTTTATTTTCATTTCCTTCCCCCTGATCTTATCTATAATAACCGACAACATACAGCATTAATATGATTGAATCTAATACCATTTAGCACGTAACAAAAAAGGCCAGCAGCTTGAAATGATATCAAGTTACTAACCTATCAGGGTATACCTATTTCCACGGCAGCAGTTTATTCTCAAGCCACTGCAATCCTCTGTTAAATGTTAGACCTAATATAGATAAGACTAGCACGCCAACCATTAGTTTCGTCGTAATCATTAAATTCCCGTAATGCAGTACCATAGAACCAATACCGCTTTCCGCTGCAATCATTTCCGCAGAGACTAATAACAAAAGCGATGTTCCCGCAGCAAGCTTCAAGCCGGCAAAAATCATTGGAAGCGATCCGGGCAAGACAACTTTCCGAATAACGTTGACAGGACTAGACCCGAATGTAACTGCTGCTTTCATAAGCATTGGATCAACATTTTTAACACCGGAAAATGTATTAATAACAACCGGGAAAAACACCCCTAAAGCGATGATCGTTACCTTTGATAATTCTCCGATACCAAGCCATAAAATAAATAATGGTAAAAGAGCAATTTTTGGAATTGGATAAATGGAATAGACAACCGGAGTTCCGATGGCGTCCGCCCATTTGGAAAACCCAAGAATAAGCCCAAGGAAAATACCAAAAAATGCTCCAATAGCATAACCAACGACGATACGATATAAACTCGCAGACAGATTTTTATAGATTTCACCCGTTAAAATCATGTCCCAGCCAGTTGTTATGATCGCAGAAGGAGCAGGTAAAAATAATGGAGATACAATATTCAGCCTTGTTATTAGCTCCCAAATGAGAAGAATACCGATAATTCCCATGAATGAAGCATACACAGGCACTTTTTTTTCCATAAAAGCGACACGATTTGTAATCATTTGTTTCTTATTGCTCATCTCCATTACTCCTTTAACGCTTCGGCTGCATCGTGGCGAATTAATTGCCAAATGTCATCCGCATATTGTTCAAATTGCATGCGATATTGTTCTTCGCCTCTACCTGTTTTCGGCAAGTCGATATCAATAATGCTTTTTATTTTCCCGGGATGACGCGACAAAACAATGACACGATCTGCCAAATAAACAGCTTCTTGAATATTATGGGTAACATACAACGTACTTAATTTTGTTCGATTCCAAATCGTCAATAACTCTTCCTGCATTAGTGTTCGTGTTTGGGCATCGAGTGCTGAAAAAGGTTCATCCATTAATAACAAGTCCGGATTGATGGCGAGTGCTCTTGCAATACCTGCACGTTGCTTCATTCCGCCAGACAGTTGCTTCGGATATGCATTCTCAAAGCCTGTCAGCCCTACCATATCAATATAATGCTGTCCGCGTTCTTTTTGTTCCTTTTTACTTAACCCTTGCTCTTCCAGCCCATACACAACATTTTTAAATACAGTACGCCATGGAAACAACGCAATCTCCTGGAATACAATTCCGAGGTTTGGCTGTTGCTTGTCCATGCCTTTAAAATAAACAGACCCTTCCGTCGGAGACATAAGGCCTCCGACGATATTTAAAAGGGTCGATTTACCGCATCCGCTCGGCCCAACTAATACGACAAATTCCTGTTGGTTAATGGAGAAGTTGATGTTCTCCAATGCGGTTACTTCTTTCTTTTTCGTATCTTTAAACGTCTTTCCAACGTTTTCAATGACTATTTTCACTGAAATCACTTCCCAAGTTCGTTTAACGCTTCATCCAATAATTCCGTATTGACAATTTTGCTTGCATCCAATTCCTGCTCCAACAAGTCTTCTTTTACATACCAATCAATTTGTGTTTGAATATCTTCTGCTAACAGCTTGCCATCACGATCCATATATGGCAGTCCTTGTGCAATTATTTCCGGCTCCTGATCCGTGTAATCCGCAATAATGTTGACGACTTCATCAAAGTTTTCGCCTTTAACAAGTTCTCCGTCTTCTTTTGTTAATACCGCATCATAGTAGTAACGAGTAGCTTTCGCATATGCTTTCAAGAATTTTTCGGCTGTTTCTTCCTCTTTTACAAATGATTTTGAAAAGAAAATACCGGAAATTTGATAATCAAATGCGTCACCTACTTGGGCCACTACTTTCCCATATCCCTCATCAAGTACTCTAGTAATGTTTGGTTCATTTAAAAGAACGGCATCTACTTGTTTACTTTCGAGCGTCTCCATCAATCCCGGAATACTGTTTAATGGAACTAGTTCCACGTCATCTGCAGACAATCCATTCTCTTCCAGCAATCTGCCGGTCATATAATGATACGTTGAACCAGTCTGTGTAATCCCGATTCTTTTCCCTTTCAACTCTTCTACACTCTCTACGTCTGAATCATCAGGAACGAGTAAAGCAGTCGAAGAATACCCTTCCTGCTCTCTGCCTTTATCTGCAACAATAACTAATTCCTCGCCACCAGCAACCATGTTGTACAAACTTGCCGTAATACCTGTAGCACCAACATCGACATCTCCGCCTGCTGTTGCAACTGAAATCGGTTGAGCTGCTTCAAACCATTCCACATTTACGTCAAGCCCTTCCTCTTCGAAAAAACCTTTTTCGATCGCTAGGAATAATGGTGCGGAGCTCGTTAATTTCAACATCCCTATATCTACAGCAGTTAATTCACTATCTGCTTCTTTATTATTATCATTGCTTGTCTCTTCTTCACTCTCATCATTTTGTCCACAGGCAACAAGTCCAAATGCCAAAATGAACAAAGTAATGAGTAATAACAGATTTTTCTTTCTCACGTTATTTCCCCCACATTTCTATTAAATTATTCAGATTATTAGAAACGTTAAACTAGTACAAGTTAACAAATTTAACGATTAACATACGCTCTCTAGAATAGCATAATTGGACAAAATTCTCCATACATTCAAAATGTTAATTTTGCTTAGTTTTAAAATGTATTTCTTCGGGTAGACACCCTTCTAGTCATTCCATTAAGAAAAGCGCAAGCGCCCTGGTCAGCCCCGACAAGCTTAAGCAAGAAATCGTAGTGGCGATTTTTGCCACGAAGAGTTATTGCTTAAGACCTCGAGGGGATGGGCGCTTAAGCTAGACAGCTATGCTCAAAATTATATACATTCTTATCTTTTTAAAAAAATACTGCGATATGGTAGAAGAATCGTGTGCTAGCATATACAATTATAAGAAAATAACAAAAAAGGAGTGATTCTTTTGTTTGAAGAAGGTCTGCTTATTACGATTATCATTATTATCGGCTTGATTATTATAGTTCCGCTATATATATTTTTGCGGATTTATTTTCAAGATGTAAAACAAATTCAACATTCTATATTGAGGAATTTTCCTGTATTGGGAAAGATTCGTTATATTTCAGAAAAGGCCGGCCCGGAATTTCGACAGTACTTTTTTAATAACAATAGAGAAGGGAAGCCCTTTAACCGAATTGAATTCGAATATGTATATAAATCGGCAAAATATAATAACCGAATGATTGGATTTGGTTCGGAGCGTTCTTTTAATGAAGAGGGATTATACATTGTCAATCATATGTTCCCGAAAAAAAGAGAAGAAATGAAAATAGAGCAATTCCCAAAAATAAATACACGGTTATATCATATTGATAATGAAAGATTACTTACTCGGAAAGAACATACGGAAGCTCATGTATTAGATCCATTTTATTTACCAGAGGAGGAAGCAATTGTACTTGGCAAAGACACCGTAAGAGAGCCATTTAAAATTAAAGGACTTATTGGGCAATCTGCGATGAGTTTTGGTTCACTAGGAGACCATGCAATTACTGCTTTATCGAAAGGGCTTGGCTTAGCAGGTGGTACATGGATGAATACGGGAGAAGGAAGTGTCTCACCATATCACTTGGAAGGTGATGTCGACATTATTATGCAGGTGAGTTCTGGTTTATTCGGCGTTCGTACGATAGATGGTGCGTTTTCCTGGGAAGCCTTTAAAGAAAAAAGCAACATGAAGCAGGTGAAGGCATTTGAATTGAAACTAGCACAAGGTGCCAAGCAACGCGGCGGACATGTCGAAGGTGAAAAGGTAACTCCTGAAATTGCATCCATTCGAAATGTAGAACCTTGGAAAACAATTAATAGTCCAAATCGATTTCACGAATTTAATGATGTGAAAGGTTTACTAGAGTTTGTTGATAGAATGCGAGATGTTGGCGGCAAGCCCGTAGGTACAAAAATTGTCATCGGTGATGAGTCACAAGTGGAGGAATTTGTGAAAACGATGAAGGAAACAAATATTGTCCCTGATTTTATTACGATTGACGGCGGTGAAGGGGGTACGGGCGCCACATATTATGAACTAGCAGAATCTGTTGGTTTACCTGCATTTGCAGCATTACCATTACTTGACGATATGTTAAAAAAATACGATCTACGCGAGCGGACGCATATTATCGCTTCCGGAAAATTATTGACACCTGATAAAATTGCTATGGCGCTAGCACTTGGGGCAGATATGATAAATATTGCACGTGGTTTTATGTTAAGTGTTGGTTGTATTATGGCCCAGGTTTGTCATACGAATAAATGCCCTGTTGGAGTCGCAACAACAGATCCGAAATTACAAAAAGGATTAAGTATTGAAGAGAAAAAGTATCGTGTTTGTAATTATTTAGTTTCATTAAGGCAAGGCATCTTTGAAATGGCTGCTGTTGCAGGAGTTGATTCCCCAAGGAAGTTTTCACGCGAACATATTGTATATAAAGATCGGTTTAATAAAGTTACAAAAATAAACTCCCATAGGTATATAGGCTAGTTTTTATCGCAACAGCTACACCTGCATTGAAACGCTATCTCTAATAGAGTCATAGCGTTTTTTGTTTGGTTAGGACACATTAAAATACGGTTATTTATGATTAAAGGTTTTTCATCACACATTGCAGTCAAGGAAAAATGAGATGCCAACCACATACTAAGTTTACCTTATTTACCCCGCGCACTTTTGACTCAGCTACAAACAAGCGCGCATTTTCCAGTTAGGATGGATTCTAAACCGTTATCTCACCACCTCTTCTTCAAAAAATAAATCACTGCGCCATGAACAATAAATCCAAGTAAAACTAAAATCCACATGAGCTTTTTATAAATAGGAAAAGGAACTGCTGCTACAAAATCATCATATAGCGTGATAAGAAGCCAACCGATCGGAAAGACAGGAAATGCGGCCGTATAAGCAGTATTCAATATCTGTTTACCGCGTTCATCTTTCCCTTCTGCACGATACTGGAACTTCCAGCTTATGACTAAAGAAACAATAAACAAAATAATTAACATAAATCCAATAAGCATAACTGCATCCATAATTAAAAATCCCCCTTATCATATTGAAATACTTCACCAATCTCTTTATCAAAGATATAAGCAATTTCAAAAGCCAACTTCAAAGATGGATTATATCGGTTACTTTCCAACGAAATAATTGTTTGTCTGCTAACCCCTACCTTTTCAGCAACAACCTTTTGCGACCACTTCTTTTCTGCCCGCAAAACTGCCAGTCGATTACGCAAAACCCCATCCCTTTTTGGTGACATTTTTACGACGCCTCCTCCACACATAATAGTAACTTATTTTTTACAAAAAGTAAACTATTTTTAACATATAGTTAAAAATAGTTTACATAAATGCGTATTAAGCCCGAACTTCCTGGTGGAATCCGACAAAAATTAAAAATCCCACATATATAGCTGTGGGATAGAGGGTTAGAGATAATTACGCAAAATGATATATGTTAAATAGGCGAGGTAAAATAGGACTAGGATAACTCCTTCTGCTTTCTTCACTTTATATTGTGTTCGGGAGAAAATTAACAGAATAACAGTTAGGACCATCATAATAACAATATCGATAAATACGTCCGTATCAGTAATGAGTAAAGGGGATACGGCTGATGCTGTCCCAAGTACAAACAAAATATTGAATATGTTACTACCGACAATATTGCCTAATGCAATCCCGCCTTCTTTCTTCAGTGCCGCAGTAATTGATGTAACTAGTTCAGGAAGGGATGTTCCAAAAGAAACAACTGTTAACCCGACCAATGTTTCACTCATACCAAGTCCGTAGGCAATTTCCGTACTGTTCGTTACAACCAATTGTCCTCCATAAATGATACCTGCAAGTCCTAAAACCGTAAAGATGAGATTTTTTACCCATGAAATATCTTCGGATGTTTCCTTGTCTTCCTTGTCTCCTCTACTTTTTCGGGCAACTTCAAATGCGTAATACATGAAAACAATGAAAAACAACAAAAAGACAAATCCATCGCTTCGTGTAATCACATTTTCCGGCGTTCCCTGCAGGAATACATCACTAATTAAGACTAATAATGCTGCACTTGCCAATAATGTAAAAGGGATTTCCTTTCGAACAGTTTCATCTTCCACACTCAATGGAGCCAAATAAGCGGTTATTCCAATAACAAGTGTCAGATTAAAAATATTACTGCCGACGACATTCCCTAAGGAAACGCCGGAACTTTCGTTTAATGAAGCAATAATGCTAACTGTCGCTTCCGGTGAACTTGTACCGAGGGCCACAATTGTGAGTCCAATGATCATAGGGGGGACACGCAATAATCGGGCTATATTGGATGAGCCATCCACAAAAAAATCCGCTCCTTTTATTAGCAAACCAAAACCGATGATAAGAAATAAATAATCCATAAGTGCTTCTACCTCTACTTTGTTTTTTTAACGGTTCCTTTTTATTCATACCCATTCAGTCGCTTCATCATACAACATCGTCCATCCTTTCATATAGTAGAGAATATTCCGATATCGTGATACTATTAGTTTATTAGGAAGGGAGTATTCTGATTGGACAATAATAAACCGACCAAACAAAAGCAAACCTTACGGGAATCTATAATTTACTTATAACGATTACGCCTCTATCGAGGATGGTAAATGATATGAGCTGACGGATGGACAGTTGGAAATGATGAGTCCTTCTCCTACTACTATTCATCAAGCTGCTCTGTTCGAAATATAAAAGTTGCTTACTTTAAATTTTACGATGCAGAGATTATGGATAATATACCGGATATCAAAGCTGCTTAACATTGTTACAACCTTCTGGTACTTTTTCGGAAAGCTTTAATCGAAAGGATAGTGTAAAAATGATTGTTCGGGAACATGCTGATCACTTTATTATGATTGACCAACATCATCATGCGCAGCTATCGGGATTGTTAGCAGTTCACTGGGAGGAACGCTTTTTCCCCGGAATACAATGGAAAGATTCCGTATTACATGCAATCCGTCAACATGATTGCGGTTGGAAAGCATTTGACAATCAGCCGTTTTGGAATGACCGGAAAAACCAACCTTATACTTTTGTTGATTTTCCCGATCCGGCCAAAGCTATTTTATATACTCACGGAATTGACACGGTTGAAAAAAAGGATCGCTATGCGGCTCTTTTATGTAGCGAACACTACCGGCGGTTTATGCAAAATGTTGACTCGATTGAAGCACAAAATTTTGTGCTTCAAGAAGAGAAGCGCCAACAGCGACTAATCGAGCAAATCAATTCCTTTAACAGCCATTTATTTTCCCTACATGCTGAACTACTTAAAATTTGTGACAATTTATCTCTGTATATTTGCTTAAACGAACCTGGTACAACAAAGGAAAAAGAGCATGCCTTTTTTAAGGATGGATTTCCTCTATCACCTGTATTTCAAATGAGAGGCGCCGAACGGATGAACCTTCATTGGCAAAATGAAAACACCATTACGCTTGCTCCATTTCCGTTTAAAGAACAAATTGCAATCCCATTGGAATATAAAATTTTAAATAAAAATACGATCTCCAAGAATGGATTAAAGGAAGCTTATACTGCAACACCTATCAAAAAAGCAGTCTTTTTCATGCAGTCCGAAAAATAAGTGTAAACAACTAGAGGTATTTTGGATTGTCTGCACACACGGTCTTTCTATACTTCTATTCAATGGCCAAAGCGTATATTATTTATTGTTAAGCTCTTCTTTCAAGTCGAAAAAAGCATCGTTTAAATCGTTTGCCATTTTTTCCAACCCTTCTTTTTTTGGCAAGTCTTTTGATATGTATATCGGTTCGCCGTAAATGATTTTAGGTTTGGTTCGTTTGAATAAATCACTGAAGTTATTCGGACCGGTATACGCTACAGGGATGAGCGGAACTTTTGCCGTGCTTGCGATCGTCACCGCACCCCTTTTTAAAGGAACCTCATCACTCGTTCTTGTTCCACTTGGAAATATACCGACCACTTCTCCCTCTTTTAATAGCTTCCGGGGGATTTTTATCGTGCTCGGTCCGGGGTTTTCTCGGTCAACCGGAAAAGCGTGCAAACTGTTCATTAACCATTTCAATAATCTATTTTGAAACAACTCTTTTTTTGCCATATAATGTATTTTAATCGGCAGAAGAGAGACGCCAAGCCATAATATATCTACCCAACCAGTATGTGTACATGCAATAACATATCCACCTGATCGTGGAATATTTTCTTTTTGATAAACTTTAATAACGCCGAATAAACTTAGAAATATTTTAAGTAAATAGCCCGCAAAATAATACATTTGATCACCTTCTGTTATCTTTTTTGTCCTTCTTTACTTTACCACAAAGTCCTATGACCTGATATGAATAATAACATTCATTATCATATTTATTTAATACTTTCCCCATCTTTCGACTAAATCGCTAAGCCTTATTTTAACACAGAAAAGAGCTTTTACGTTTTAGAAAAGTTGCTGCTTTAGGACAACGCAAGCACAAACAGACCATTGAATAACGGATTATCATTCACGGTCTGTTGTTTTATCCTAATTATTATATCGTTTTACTAAAACAATTACAGTCCATGTCTCGACAAATTTAGCGTTGTTTTTTCACATGAAAATTATGCTGTAACACTGGCCAATTTTGTGGAAATGGATTTCCGAGTACCCAATAACTGGCACCGCGCAGACCATATTGTTTAATAAGTTCATATTTCACTTGTACACTGCGAGCATCCTCAAACCAGACCTCGTGCTGCTGACCGGATTCATCTACATACCGGAAAAAGGGTGATTGATATGTTGAATCATATTCAATGGCCACTCCATATTTTTCCGCCAGCTGCACCGCTTCTTTCGGGCTTATCGTACGAGCAATTGTTCCTTCAACCCAAGGTATATTCCAGTCCCTTCCATAAAGGGGCATCCCCATTAAAATTTTGTCCCTAGGAATGACTTGAACGGCATAATCAAGAATATCACGCACTTTATTTATCGGAGCGATTGCCCAGGGTCTTCCACCAGCCCAGCCCCATTCATAGGTCATAAGCACGACAAAATCAACAATCTCCCCATGTGCCGCATAATCATGTGCTTCATACAGCAATCCTTCTTGTTCAGCACTTTCTTTTGGAGCAAGTGCGGTAGATACGGTATACCCTTCTGGCCGCAACCTGGCAACAACTCGACGCAAAAAATTGTTGTAGTTTTCCCGATCTTCTGGATAAACATATTCAAAGTCAATGTTCAGTCCGCGATACCCTTTTTCTCTTATTTTATTTAGTATATTTGTAATTAGCTTTTCTTGTAATTCCGGACTTCGTAAAATAGTAGCCGCCAAATCCGAATCAAAACCATCATCGCTAAAATTAGTTAATACGAGCAGCGGCATTATATTTTGAGCTCTTGCAGCTTCCAGCAAGTTACCTTCCTGCATGCTCGTCAATGTTCCATCCGGCTTCATACTGTACATAAAAGGCGATAAATACGTGAAGTTTCTCCCTAGCGCTGATACTTCCTGCCTTCCTTGTTCATTAACTTGCGTTGTATACGCATTTACTTCGGTTTGAGGATTTTTCTGAAAGGGAATAAGCAACGATTGCCCTTGATAAATAAGAGAAGGGTCAGCAATATTGTTCGCTTGACTGATGACCTCAATGGGCACCCTGTACTTTTGTGAAATTAGCCATAACGTCTGGCCAGGCAAAACTGTATGGAACCGATAAGGCATTTTTAGTAATTCTCCGACACGAATTACATTTGGGTTTGTTATATTATTTGCAGCGATAATATCTTCCATTCGCACACGATATGCTTGAGCAATCGAAACCAATGTATCATTTGGCTGCACAACATATTCCCGATCTGGATCCGGTACCACAATTGTTTGCCCAACTACCAATACATTTGGATCGTCCAATTGATTAAGTAAAACAACTTGACTCACAGAAACACCATAACCATTGGCAATCTGCCATAATGTCTCTCCCTGCTTAACGACATGAATCTGCATTTTATTTCCTCCTATTTTTCTGATAATCTACAGCTATTCTATTCACGCGTAGAGAACTTGTTATAAAAGTCCAAAAATATGATGTTCAATTTTTCGTATGGTTCTTGTAAAGGTAAAAAATGCTACGCATGTGTCTATCTAAGAAGGCTACACTAATAAAGCAGGAGGTGACCATTTTGGCGAACACGAAAATTAAAGTAACTGATCATGGTCCATACCGTATTACCGGTTCCTTTGATATTGTGGATGAAGAAGGGAACACATTTAATGAGGAACGGACTGTTTCGTTATGCCGTTGCGGATATTCTGATGATAAGCCTTACTGCGATGGTACGCACGAAGAAATTGATTTCAATAGCGCACCACGAGCTAAAGATGATGTTATGATCGAAGTTTAGACTGCCTGAGCGCACGTAGATTCTGACCATTGGAAAGGGGACGATAAGTTGGAAACAACCTACCTTCCCCTTTCACCTTGTTATACGATATAATGATTGAATAGGACAAATAGTTTTATGTACTTACTACATGCACGGAGGGGTATTAAATGAAGCGAATCACTGTATTTTGCGGTTCAAGTATGGGAGCGTCTTCCACGTATAAAGAGGCTGCAATACAACTGGGAAAAGAGCTGGTAAAACAGGAAATTACCCTTGTTTACGGTGGTGCAAGCGTCGGGTTAATGGGTACTGTGGCTGATACCGTCCTTCAAGCCGGGGGGCAGGCGATTGGTGTAATCCCTCAAATGCTTGAGGAAAGGGAAATTTCCAACTTGGAGCTAACAGAACTACATATCGTTGATTCTATGCATAGTCGGAAAGCGAAAATGGCAGATCTGGCAGATGGATTTATTGCATTGCCGGGTGGAGCCGGGACATTGGAGGAATTTGCGGAGATTTTTACATGGGCACAGTTGGGCGTTCATCAAAAGCCGATAGGCCTACTAAATGCAAACCACTTTTTTGATCCGCTCATTGCTTTTCTTGACCATATGTATACGGAGAAGTTTATGCAGGAAAGACACCGTCATCTCGCTCTTGTCGATGAAGACCCTGCGAAATTGATTGAAAAATTTCATTCCTATAAACCACCTGCTATTAAAACATATATGAATGAGGATCAGATCTAGTCTGACCTTCATTCATCCGACTGTTTCCCCTTATTTTGGTAAGGTAACTTGAAACGCGGAACCTTGACCAAGCGTACTTTCTGCTACAATCGTTCCGCCATGCAGCTCAATTATTTTTTTCGTTATGGACAGCCCCAGTCCAGTGCTCGTTTCTGTTCGGGTTCTTGCTTTATCAACTTTATAAAAACGTTCAAATATTTGTGTCAAATCTTCAGCTGCAATGCCGACACCAGTATCTTCAATAAATACATCAATAACTGATTTGGTTTCAGTCATTGTAATTGTAATCGTGCCTCCTGCTGGCGTATAGCGAACAGCATTTGTTATTAAATTCATCCATACTTGATAAAGTAGCTTCGGATCCGCTTTAATCATCGTGGAAGGTATATCCAATACGACCGCTATTTCCTTTTCCCGCCAATGCCATTCTGTCGCTGTAACAACTTCTCTTAGTTGTCTATATAAATCGAAAGTTACTTTTTCGTAATTTTCAATTCGATCCAAATAAGATAACGTTAATAGTTGTTTACTCAACAATGACAACCTTTTGCTTTCCCTTTCAATAATGGAAACATACCGTTGTCGCTCATCTTCTGCCAAGTGATCCTCCTGCAACGCTCGGGAAAATCCTTGGATGGATGTTAAAGGCGATTGGATTTCGTGAGAAACATTCGACACAAACTCCTGCCTCTTCTCCTCAATCCTACTCAAGCTGTCGCTCATTTTTGTGAAATCATTTGCTAGCCTTCCTATCTCATCCCTACGCTTCTCATTCAGTTTTATATGGTAATTTCCGGCCGCAATTTTTCGTGTTGCTCTTGTCAATTGTCTGATCGGCTTTATAATATGCCGCGTACTCCATAATACGAACAAAAAACTAAATAACAACATTAAAACAAGCATAACCGCCAAAAATTGGCGCATTTCACCAAATTGTTTTAACGTATTCGGTCGGACAAACAACGCTTGCACTTCACCGTCAGCTTGAATCGGAACTCCGATCGTATTTTTCACCTCATTATCAAAAAATCCGGTAACAAATGGCTTCCAAGCAAAATTGGAAATACCATGATAAACTTCGCCTGCCAAAACCGTTTCAATTTTACGGGATTCCAATTCATAAGAACGGAATTCCTTGCCAAAAACTCTATCGTTCCCGTCTTGGTCAACAACATAAAATTGATAACCTAAGTCGGCCATCGACTGCAAATAAGTATCGAGCTTTTCATTTTCATTTTCCTCAAATACCGAAACGATGCTTTGTGCAATTTGGGTCACTTTTTGATCATTGACTGGCTTTAAATAATGCTGATAATAAACGTTTGTTACGATAAACGCAATTATCGCACTTACGACCATAATCCCCATCGTTGTGACGATAATACGCACATATAATGTTCGCACCTCTATCCCTCCCAACAAGGACTACGTTAACATAATAATATGTACAACAGATGAACGGTGAATCAAGATGGTGATACGCTTGATTCTAACTTGTATCCTAATCCACGTATGGTACGAATGAAAAACCCAGCTTGTTGATCGGGGAATCGTTCACGCAATCGTTTAATATGAACGTCTACCGTTCGATCATTCCCGTCATAATCATAACCCCAAACAAGTTCTATCAATTGTTCCCTTGTAAACGTGCGATCGGGATAACTTGCTAGTTGGGCAAGTAATTCAAATTCCTTTAAAGGAAGAACCATGAGCTTTCCTTGGAAATCAATTTCATAGTTATTTCGGTCAATAATCAAATTGCCGACAGTTATTTTCTCTTCATTTACCATTTGAAACCTTCTTAATAATGCTTTTACACGGAATAAAATTTCCTTTGGTTCAAATGGTTTCACGACATAATCGTCGGTTCCGGCCAAATATGCCTTCTCTTTATCGGAAATCTCCGCTTTAGCAGTAAGCATCAATATAGGAATATCATAATAAGCACGTATTTGCTTGCACAGTGCGTATCCATCGATATTCGGCATCATAATATCAACAATAGCCAATTGTATGTTGTTGGTTTCCAACTTCTGCAATGCATCGCTTCCGTCCACGGCATCTACCGTACGATAACCTTCTCTTGCCAAATAAAAACCGACTAATTCGCGAATATTCGGATCATCATCTACAACTAAAATAGTATACATCTTAGACTCCTTCTCGCAAAAGATAGCTTTTCCTTAAGAAAAGCGCAAGCGCCCTGGTAAGCCTCAGGCATAGCTTAAGCAAGAAATCGTAGTGGCCGTATTGCCACGAAGAGTTATTGCTTAAGGCCTCGAGGGGGCTGAGTTGACAGGCTTAGAACGCCATATCCTGGGACTGCGCATAAATGCTCGCCCCACCGAAAGCATTTGTACAGCTATGAACAAAACTTTATACTTTCTGACTTCTCAAAAAAACTGTTCTCCAACAGAGAACAGTTTTTCTGGTCCTTATTCTTTTAGTCCAATCAAATCTTCAATTACTTTTGCAATCTGATCTGCATATTTTTCACATTCTTCTTTTGTTGGTGCCTCTACCATTACTCGTACAAGTGCTTCTGTTCCTGATGGACGCACGAGGACACGGCCTAAATCACCAAGCTCCTGTTCTACTTTTTCTACTTCATTAAGAACGGTCGTGTTATTCAGAGCCTTTTGCTTGTCCGTTACGCGTACATTTTTTAACACTTGCGGGAAAATGATCATTTCCATTGCCAGTTCTGATAAAGGCTTACCTGTTTCTTTTAAAATATCGACAAGCTGCAATGCAGATAACAGCCCATCACCGCTTGTGCTATGATCCAAGAAGATAATATGACCGGACTGCTCGCCGCCCAGGTTGTATCCTTCTTGACGCATTTTTTCCATTACATATCGATCGCCAACAGCTGTTTTTACACTTTTAATCTCATTTCGTTCCAACGCCCGATAAAATCCAAGATTGCTCATTACTGTCGAAACAACCGTCCCATGTTTTAAATAGCCTTTTTCATGCATATACTTTGCACAAATAAACATGATCTGATCCCCGTCAACAATATTTCCTTTTTCATCCACAGCGATTAATCGATCTCCGTCCCCATCAAAAGCAAGGCCAATGTCCGCTTTCTTATCCAAAACAAAGGCTTGTAGTGTTTCAGGATGAGTGGAACCGAAGCCATCATTTATATTTATGCCATCGGGAGAAGAACCGATCGTATCAATCTCCGCTTCCAAATCCGCAAATAAATGTGTTGCTAAACTTGAAGTCGCCCCATGCGCACAATCAAGTGCAATATGGATATCTTCAAAGTCGTTGTCCACAGTTTCTTTCAAGAAAGAAAGATACTTCTGACCGCCTTCAAAATAATCATTTGCGACACCAACATGCGCGCCAATCGGTCGTGGTAAATTGTCTGTACCGTCCATTAATTGTTCAATTTCTTCTTCCTGTTCATCTGTTAACTTAAACCCATCTGATCCAAATATTTTAATTCCGTTATCTTCAACTGGATTGTGGGAGGCCGAAATCATGATGCCCATTTCTGCATTATTTGCTCTTGTTAAATAAGCAACTCCTGGTGTAGAAATGATGCCTAAGCGCATTACTTCCGCCCCAATGGAAAGAAGTCCGGAAATGAGTGCATTCTCCAGCATCTGACCAGATATGCGAGGATCACGTCCAATTAAAATTTTTGGTCTCTCAACCTCTTTCGTTAACACATACCCGCTAAAACGACCAACTTTAAACGCCAGTTCCGGAGTCAGTCCTTCATTGGCTATTCCTCGAATACCATCTGTACCAAAATATTTTCCCACACTATATCTCCCCTTTATTTCATATGTAACATGAGAGCGATGTTCCAGTTTGTTTTACATTAGCAATACTAATAACTGTGTTGGATTCTATAAACATCATTTCATTTCGATCGTTACTTCTTCATATTCTCCACTATAAGCCACTTGCTCAGGGCCGCTAATGTTCACAGGTACTTCATGCTGTCCCTCTACTAACCCATTTGCATCAATCGACACTTGAACATCATCTGCCGTGAGTGCCTTTACGTCTTTTTCATTTCCCACGGCAGTAACACTCATCGAGGGCTTGTCCGGTTTAATAAAAGAAACGCCCTCTTCTTCAGCTCCTTCGACATTAATGGTCAAATCATCCAGTTCTTTTGTCTGTTCCAATTCAATCGTCACTTCAACTTCATCGAGGGAGGAGACAACATTACTTCCTAAATCTAGCGGTACTTTAATCGTCCCCGATTCCTCCACTTTCGATAAGTCTATCGCTTTTGTCGATACACTTTCCAGTCCTTTTAGTACTTCTGAAGTTGAAAAGATTTCGATTTCCTCCATTTCCGCTTCAATCGAAGCAAGTTCAAGTCCTTCAGGCAACTCATTTTCCGTTGAAACTTCCAATGGAACTTGCTTACTTGGATTATCTACACTTAAGGAAAGAACAGCATTCTCCGGTTCTACTCTGACATTTAATTCATTTCCTTGTCCATCATATATATTTATCGGTAATTCCCGGTTGTTAATCGATTCCGTTAGTCCTGATACATCGACAAACACCTTTACCATGGCGATTTGATCAATAATGTTTTTAGAACTAATAATGGTTACTGTATCTGGCTTTAGAGTCGGCTCTCCCAGTTCATACCCGACAGGAAGCTGATCTTCATTGATTAAATCAATATTAATTGGAAATTCCTTGGAAGAACGCTCTTCTATGACAACATCAATCGTTTTTGGTTCAATATAAACAGATAGATCGTTCGATATATTGGAATACTCAATTTCTACCGTATGTTCGCCTTCTTCAAGCCCTTCCAGCGGGGCAAATACCGTGAAGTTTTGTTGCCTTGCCGTTGGTGTTAACACACTGTTAGGCCCCTCCAGTGTAACGGTCACAAACTCTGGCACACCACTTACCACATACCGGTCTGAATCAATTTTGATCTCCAGAGGGACATTGTCCAAAGTTTGAGACTCCTGGGAAACACCAGGAAATCTTGAGTTTTCTGTTCCTGTGTCCACTTCAATACTCACGTAAACGTATAAAGAGATAGCGAAGGCTAACGATAAAACACGGACAAACCATTTACTCTTAAACCAATTATCCATTTGTCTCTCCCCCTTCTTTACGTGACTTCATTTCAGGGGTTTTCATATTTTGTGATAAATTGTCCAATAAAAGCTTTCGCAGCTCTCCTTCAGTTAATTCTCGACGCAACTCTCCATTTTTCGTAAATGCGATGTTCCCGGTTTCTTCGGAGACGACAATCGTTAGGGCATCCGTAACTTCACTGACTCCCACTGCCGCTCTGTGCCTAGTCCCTAACTCCTTGGAAATAAAAGCACTTTCAGATAATGGTAAATAACAAGCAGCTGCTACAATCGTGTCTTCCTTAATAATCACTGCTCCATCATGTAATGGGGTATTCGGTGTAAAAATATTCGTTAATAACTGGTGGGACAGCTGTCCATTAATATGAATACCTGTTTCGGCATATTCGCCAACACCTGTTTCCCGTTCAATAGTGATTAACGCACCAATCCGTCTTTTAGCCATATATGTACAGGAATTGACGATAGAATCAATCATCTTTTCCAACAATTCTTCTTCCGACTTCGAACCGCGGGTAAACAGGCTTCCTCTCCCCAATTGTTCCAGTGCTCTTCGGAGTTCAGGCTGAAACAAAATAATAATAACAAGAAAACCCCATAAAATAGCTTGGTTTGTTACCCACTGAATTGTTTGCAAATCAAAGATAATGCTGAGCAACCAAACAACGATAACGACAAAAATACCTTTCAACAGTTGAATCGCTTTGGTGCCACGGACGATCATGATTAATTTATATAAAACATACCAGACGAGAGCAATATCTACGCCTATTCGCAATAAATTAAAAAAGTCAAATCCCCCATCAAGCATGTTTTCACACCCTTACCTTTAATAATTCAATATTCTTTTCCGATGACTGTTGTGTTCAGGCACAGGGAATTGAAGTACCACGAATTTCCAATGCATTTATTTAAAATGCACCAAACTAGTAGAAAACAGTCAAATCTTAACTGTATATTCGGTATTATATCATACTCACCAATTAATTAAAGCGCTTAAGCATTCATTAATGACTTGGATAAACGATGTTTGGTTATTTTAAAGAATAAAACCAGAAAGTCGTTATTTACTTCCTGGTTATGTCGTGTATGGCGGCCTATGTGTATTTACTTTAACTTTTCTCCAAATAGCGATCCCATCAACGCTACAGCAACAGTCGCTGTTTTGTTTTTCTCATCAAGAATCGGGTTTACTTCAACAAATTCTGCAGAAGTAATAATGTCTGATTCGTGGAGCATCTCCATTGCCAGATGGCTCTCCCGATAAGTCATGCCTCCCAACACTGGCGTTCCTACCCCCGGAACTTCCCGCGGATCCAGCCCATCCAAATCCAAACTGAGGTGTACCCCATCGGTACGATCTTTCAAGTACTCAATGGCTTCCTCCATGATCGCAGGCATGCCGACCCGATCAATTTCATGCATTGTATATACTTTTAGGTTTATCTTTTTTATTAATTCCTTTTCGCCCGGGTCAAGATCTCTTGCTCCGATAACTACTACGTTCTCCGGTTTAACTTTTGGAAAATATCCGAGAATCTTTGTTAGTTTCTCATGCCCAAAACCGAGATTGACAGCAAGTGGCATGCCGTGAATATTTCCGGACGGAGATGTTTCATCTGTATTTAAATCTCCATGCGCATCATACCAGATAACGCCCAAATTATCATAATGCTTGGCTATCCCTGCTAAACTCCCGATCGCAATGCTGTGATCGCCTCCGAATACGAGCGGAAAAGTCCCTTTATTTATTTCAGCATCGACCATTTCAGCCAAATGGTTATTAGCCTCGGCAATTTGAGTTAGATTGCGTAAATTCCCTTCTCCTGCCTTATGTTTTACATCCGGTCGCGATACTGGTACATCCCCAAGATCATTAACGGTATAATTTAATTGCTCCAATCTGTCTATAACTCCTGCATAACGTATTGCACTGGGCCCCATATCCACACCTCTGCGACTTTGACCCAAATCCATCGGCACTCCGATAATCGATATATTGTTTTTCATGACGTTCGCCTCCCTTTCCTCTATTTTACCCAATAGAATGCATGTGACTCAACTCAACAATATTTTGCATAAATATACAGTGAAAAGGTTAAAATACCCAATAAATATTTATTGGGTGGTCTTAGAATGAAGAGTCAACAATTTGAACTTCTAAAGGTAATTAGAGGTGAAGCTGAAAAATTAAGTGAATATCAAATAGAATATTGGCAATCCTTTTCGAGTATTACAACGTGGCAATTTTGGGCATTAGTACTAATATTAATTTTACCTCTCATCGTGTTATTCATTATAATTGATAAAAGTAAAATATTGCTCCTCGGTTTTTTCGGCCTTAACTATCACGTCTGGTTTTCTTATACCAATTCCATCGGTGTTGGACTTGGTCTGTGGGAGTATCCTTATCACTTAATACCAAGTTTGCCAAGCTTTAGCCTGGATGCTTCACTCGTTCCAATCAGTTTTATGCTGTTATATCAATGGACATTACACCATAAAAAGAATATTTATTTATACTCTTTATTTTTATCAGCAATATTTGCTTTTATACTAAAACCACTCTTGGTAAATTTCCATTTTTTCCATATGTTTAGTGGCGTGAATTACTTTCATTTATTTTTATTTTATATGATATTCTTTATTGTATCTAAGTTAGTTACAACTCTTTTTGTTTGGTTGCAAAAAAAGAAAAATAAATAAAACGTTTATTAAATTATCGAGCGCTATAACCTAATAACTTTGCGCCTGAATTGGGACAGTTAGCTGTGTGATCGAGGAGGTGAGAAAACATTAAATAATGTCGTTTACTTTTTTTCACTTGAACAATACCTTCAGTATTCATCAAAGCTTTATTCCTTTCTTTAACAATGCTATGAATTGCAAGACTTAAAACCAAGCGTGAAGACAACAAGGCTGAACATCTGTCAGCCTTGTTTTGGAGTATTAACTCCCTTTCACTTTGGCTTCATAATCCAAGTAGTCCGCCATCGCCTTCCGTTGGACTGGTTGTAAGAACTGCGGCAAGGGCTTCCGCAGTTCAGTAACTAGCGCACCCTTTATGGGATCAAACAAATCCCTGTATAGATCAGAAAATAGTTCCGGTTCAGGCATGGGGCCGCCGGGGGCATTGTTCGTCACTTCGTCTATACCATACTTCGCATAATCGTATAATTCATACTCCTGTCCATCTGGGACAATTTGGATTCCACCGGGGGCCCATCGACTATATACACCCAGTTTGGAATATTTGGTGCGATAACCAATCACGTGGGTTGGGATTGACCTTGGCGGCAATGGCTTTGGTAGCTGTACCTGTGAAACAAGCACATCACGATATGGAATACCGACTCTTGGTCCTTCTTCAGGGATATCCTCATCACTAGTGTGTAGGATATAATCCCTTCCTTTCGCACAGGAATCTTTAAGCATCGCGGCTAAATTGGCCCGATCTGCCCATTGGGCGTACTTGGGTTGATAGCGCCACTTGTTACTACCGGAAGCAATGGTAAGCAACAGTGGAAGAATATCGACATGGGAGGTAAGCTCGCTTCGACACGTGTCGGCTTGCCTTGTTGGCACAAAACGACCGGTAGGATCTTTTACATAAAAAGGGACATGAATGCCACCCTCATACACTGCAAAGGCCTTGCCACGCAGACCATTTGCACCGCCGTATTCTCCGTGGTCAGACGTGAAAATCACAATGGTGTTTTTAGCGTATTCACTTTGCTCCAATGCTCGCAACACCCGCCCAATCTGTTCGTCGACATACTGCGAGGCGAGATAATATAGATCAAGTAACTCATACCACAGCTTCTCAAAATTGGGGCCATGGTATGGCATAACCCCAAAAACCAGATCACAAATTAGAGCCCATGCCGCCTGTGCCGTTGGTTTATTTTGCCGGAATAATGCATCAGGCCACTGCTCAAAATTGGTTGGCAATCCTGCATGAAACTGCGGAATCGCTGGTGGAGAGTTCTCCCCTGGTATCTCTTTCGAATACTTTGGAAACCACTGGACGTCGTGCGGATTAACTAGACTTACTGTCGTACACCAGGGCTTTGAATCGTCATATCCTTCTAGCCAATCGATAAACAAATCGGAAATATCCGGATCGCTAGCCAAGCCCTGTCCAGGTGCTCCGTTGGGTGACGGACACGGTAGGGCATCCCTTTGAAATCCATATTTATCTAAGGGACAATCATTTGACAGATGCCACTTACCCCACCAGAAGGTACGATAACCGAAATCACACTGTAGAACCGATCCCCAGGTGGGGAAATTTGGGTTCAGATCCGGTGTGGGCGGCAAACCTGCCAACCCCTCCGTATTGGTTAGAAACATGGCGTTTTGGTGCGAGTAAAGTCCGGTCAACAGTGAGGATCGCGATGGGGAACAGGCAGTTGCTGCGGCGTAATGTGCATCAAAACTAACCGATTCACTGCGCAGCCTTGCAAGGTTCGGTGCAGCCTGGTCTTGGAGCGACTGATTGAAGCTTCCTTGAGGAAAACGGAGTTGGTCCACAAGAACAACCAAAATATTTGGCTTTTCTTTGGAGTAATTGTTATTACGGTTACCCAAAATCATCTCTCCTTTCAATTGTGTATAATAGCTTACTAAAACGAAATAGTTTTGCATGGTTTGTATACCCGGTTATTCCAGAAAAGGGCGCGATTCTGGAATAATGAAAATGCCTGTGCATTGTCGAATTGTTGAATAAGAATTACCATCAGCAACCTCCTGATATCGACTGATAGGGGGATTGCTTTTTGATGTTTAAAATTAATTAAGGACTTGAATCGCACGTTACGTTTTGTTTTATACTGAAATAAACGATTTGGAGGAGATTAAAAGTGTATTCTATTGGTCAACTATCAAAAAAAACTGGCGTGACGGTTCGTACATTGGATTATTATGATGAAATAGGTTTGGGCGCAATTCAGGAATAAGGATTGTGCAGTTAATGGGGGTAGTGTGGAAAAAGTCATACAATCATAATAAAAGGAACCTGATTAGCTGCCGCACGCCAAAAGTCAGATCTTTACTCTAACTTTTGGGGTGGGGCCATCCAAATTCCTTTTTAAAGTGCTATTTGGACTGTTAAATGTAGTGTCAATTTTTATGTTATTACAACAAAACAAAGCAATATTCGTTCCAATAAAAAGAAATATTAAATAGATCGAGCACCGTGTGGATACGGTTTAATTGTCAACGGGCGTATATCAGCTTCTTTCCAGGCATTCATTAACGATTCAGCTGCTTCATCGGATGCGACAAAGGCAATTCCGCAATCTCCTCCACCAGCACCTGACAGTTTTCCCGCGCCGCCATGTTCTCCAGCCAACTCACTTAATTTTTTTAATTGGGCTGTTTCAATTTCTACATCAGCTGCCTCACCAACAGCCGCCAAAGATTCTCTATTTTTCCGAATCCCTTCCATAAAAAGAGGAATATTGTTTTCTTTTACCCCTCGCAAAAATAAATCGACAGCTGTCTGGCTTTTATCAAGAAACTTTTGGTATGCTCTTTCATCCGTTGTTTTAAGCTGCAAAATCCGGTCAACAAGCTTTGCAGTAGATGCGGGCTTGCCTGTCCAACCGATACACATGTGAATATTGTCAGGAAGGCGCAACCGTTTAACAGAAAAATACGTCCATTCTTTATGAATCAGCGTATTTATGTCTGGTGTTTCCTTATATTGCTCTGCTAACCATTCCGCTTGAAAAGAGGCATATTGCAGTAGACCGCCATAGGCAGAGGCCGCAATATCTGCCCCCGAACCATTCCCTTGCGTTTTAACGTGTGCAACGGCCGCCAATTTGAAAATAAGTAACTCAGATGGAGGATTCGGCAAGTATTTCATAAGAACTGCTGACACAACTGCCGTTACAACTGCTGCGCTGGAGCCAAGTCCATACTTCACACCTGAGGCATCATCCAACTCACTTGTAAGCGTAAGCGCAAATGAATCCGGCTGCACATTATTTTCATGGAGATATGTTAAAACGGTATGTAGAGCATCCGCAACAAAACGAATCCGTTCATCGTCTGAACGGACATCCAGTTTATGATATTGATAATTCCAAGGCACCTGGTTTATTCCGAAGTTTTTCAGCGTTAATTGATTCGTATCCCTGGGGTCGATTGTTGCATATACAAAGCGATCGACTGCAGTTACTACCAATTCGTGGTATGGTTCCAAAACAGCGAATTCTCCGGCTACCATTAATTTCCCGGGCACTTTTACCGTTAATGATTGATAAGGCAATATGTCCAACTCCTAAAGATAGGATATTCCATTACCGGCACGACTTAAAACAACGTCGGATACGCCGGGAGCTTCTCGTAATGTTTGTTCAACAAGCGCTTCGTGTTCTGGCAAATAAAGCACTTTTACATTAGGACCAGCATCAATTGTAAAATATACCGGAATGCCGTTAGCTCGCATTGTTTGGACCGTTTGCATAACAGCCATTGTCGTATCATGCCAATACGTAAATGGAGGATGTGCACCTAATGTTGTAGCATGCATTTTTAAACAGTTGGCTTCCGCGATCTGTCCTACTTGTTCAAAGTTCCGTTCCTTAATTCCCAATTTGATTGCATTTAAATCGTTCGGAATGTTATCAAGCCAACCTTGATAAAATACAGACGTATCGACTGTCCGCTTCATCCCTTCACGACTCGATACATCCTTTTTATCCGCAGACAGCACAACGGCTGCTACACGGATATCCCAATAATCCGCCGGAACGATTGGAACCGCATACGAATCCGAACCATCCGCTCGCTCACCTTTTTCCCACTCGGCAAAACCACCATAAATGGAACGACAAGCAGAACCCGAGCCTTGTCGAGTCAACATCGAAAGCTCCTGATCCGTAACATTCAGATCAAGCGCTCGTGTAGCTGCAGCTGCCAACGCAGCAAAACCTGATGCCGATGAAGCAAAACCAGCAGCGGTAGGTACGGCATTAATAGAATACACATCGGCAAACAGATCTTCCTTGCCCGCATAAGTACGAATAAGGTCAAGATATTGCGTTACACGCTCATATTGTTCACCGGTAACAGGTTGTTCATCCAACACAAAAGTATCTTCGGTTAAATCTTCCTCAAAAGTAACCGTTGTCGTTGTATGAAACCCGTCCAACGTTAAAGATAGACTATTATTAGTCGGCAAAATTTTCTCTTCATCCCGTTTGCCCCAATATTTAATTAAAGCTATATTCGTGTGAGCCCTCGCTGTAGCCTTCATGACTTTTCTCCTTTAACACTGCTTTTTCATCTGTTTGGCTATCTCCCGAAACAACGTCTCGGCTTATTTACAAGCCTGTTCATCTTTTTGACGAAGAGCAAACGACCAAACAGCATGAGCGCCAAAGCGTTTCAATTTCTCTTTTAATTGATGAGAATGTACTTCATTACGAGCCAATGCAATAATACATCCCCCGTTACCGCCACCGGTCAATTTGGCTCCGAGTGCACCTTCTTGTAGCGCATAATAAATGAGGCGATTTAAACCAGCATCACTTATACCTAACGATTCCAATTCTTTCTGTGCTTCATTTAAAAGCTGTCCTAATAAATGTTTACTCGCTTTTTCTAGTGCTTCTCTCACTTGATACGTTATTTCTCCAATTCGTTCAATTTTTGAATGAATTCTTTTTGGTGCCGACTTCAATAAACTCGTTACCGATTCAATAGCTGTTCGTGTATCCGCCATTCTTCCCGAGTCAGCCACAATAAAATAAAGGTCTTCCTTTGGTTGAATAAAATCAATGGATCCTTCTCTTTCGAACCAAACCGCACAATCGGATGTGATCGTTAGTGGATCAATGCCACTAGGCGCGCCATGCGCATATGTCTCCGCAATGTTTGCCAAGCTTAGCAGCTGTTCATTCGAATACACCTCATCGTTATACGTGAATAGCGACTTAATAACAGCTACTGCTACGGATGCACTTGAACCCAATCCTTTACCAGGAGGAATGGATGATTTAATTCGTATTAATAAATCCTTACAAGGTTTATTTAAAAATTCCAATGTCCCTTTAATACAACTAACGATACCCGCAAGCGCAGGCGGTGCAGAATCAATTGGGCCATGATAAAAAGTACTATCAATGGTCACCGTTCCAATCACGTGCTCCACAACGGATTCCACACCTACAAGTGGAAATGGAATAGCGATGGCTGGTTGTCCGTGTACAACCGCATGCTCACCAACAAGTATTAACTTACTATGTGCAACGCCCGTAGCGATTTTATCGGTAGTTGTTACTTTTTCAGCAGTCATTTTTACACCCAACCAATATTTCCTCGGCTTTTCCAACACGGACTTCCTTTAATTGAACCAACTTTTCAGCCACGATATCTATCATCTCCCCGGTAGCTCCCGCCGCAATAGCGACAGAACGTGAATGTAGCGCCATATGACCTTTTTGAATTCCATCCGTTACCAAGGCCTTTAACGCTCCCAAGTTTTGTGCAAGTCCAACAGCAACCATCACTTGAGCCAGTTCACTTGCCGATGGATTTCCTAATATATCAAGTGCTAATTTCGCCATAGGATGAACACGTGTTGCTCCTCCGACGGTTCCGATTGACATAGGCAATTCCAATTCCCCTCTGAGATTTCCCTTTTCATCAACCGACCATGTCGTCATCGACCCATAATGCCCGTTTCGAGCTGCATAAGCATGTGCTCCTGCTTCCACCGCACGCCAGTCATTACCTGTTGCAATAACAATTGGATCAATGCCGTTCATAATCCCTTTATTATGTGTCACGGCCCGATATGGGTCCGATGCAGCAAATTGATACGCTTGAATAACACCATCCCGCACTTCCTCACCGGAGAAGCCTTCGGACTCAAGTAAATGTGGCGGAATAGAACATGTAGCTCGTGCAAGACATCGATCGGCATAATTGGAAAGAATGCGCAAATATACCTTCCCGCCTGTGAGCTTTTCAACAGTCGGCGCCAATGCTTCCACCATCGTATTTATAATATTAGCCCCCATCGCATCACATGTATCCACATACAAATGAACGACAAGCATTTGCGAAAATGTTGATTCCGAACTTTCATTTAGAATACGGACGTCAAGCCCTTCTGCTCCTCCGCCTCTGGCAGCTATACTCGGATACGCAGCATTAGCCACTTCAAGTAATTCCGCCTTTTCATTCAAGATGGCCTGTTTGGCAGCATGCATATCCGGACAGCCGACGACTTGAATTTGTCCGATCATGATCCGTTCGGTTGCCTCTGTTTTGAATCCTCCGGCACTTCTAGCTATTTTGGCAATATAGCTAGCTGATGCCACAACAGAAGCTTCTTCAATTGCCATTGGAACCGCATAGTCTTTATCATTTATTAAAAAATTTAGTCCTAGACCGAGCGGAAGTGGAAACGTGCCGATTACATTCTCGATCATTTTATCGGCGGTACCCGTTTTCAACGGCTCCGTAGAAAATAAATAGTCCACTTGCTCCTCAGGTAATGCATACAACTTTGCAATTGTCTTCCTTCTATCTTCTACTGTCATATTGTAAAATCCAGGTATCCTGGAGGTTTTCATACAATTCACCCTTTTTTGCACTACGTCAACTTCTCATATTCCTGTCAATATCTTTGTCTATTATACATGGACAAAAACAAATTAAAAAATAATTTATTTAAAATACGTTCACGAATTATAATTTAAAAATTTGTTCATCAATTACAGCTCATATACCTTATTATACAATAGGATGCGATTATAGTTTAGCGTAAATGCACTTTTTGTAAAGCTTTTATGAAAAAATAATTGAAATTCATTGTATCTATTATGAAAAATAACGGTATAAAATGCAAATAAACAAGGTCATGTACCGTGCTAACGACCTTGTTTAAAATAATTAACTCTATATGAATGGATTACATTTATAATATATATGTTTGTTTTAAAAATACTTATTATCGAAACTTCTCAAAAAAATTAATTGGCTGGGCTGCTAGGATTCGAACCTAGGATGCACGGGATCAAAACCCGATGCCTTACCGCTTGGCTACAGCCCATTGTTTATTAATTACGTTCAAATGGTGGAGGGGGAGAGATTCGAACTCCCGAACCCGATGGGAGCGGATTTACAGTCCGCCGCGTTTAGCCACTTCGCTACCCCTCCGTATTGTAAGCCTCATATATCTAAATTATACACGATGAAATAATATTTTTATAAAATAATGATGCCGGCCAGAGGACTTGAACCCCCAACCTACTGATTACAAGTCAGTTGCTCTACCAATTGAGCTAGGCCGGCTTTTTTTAGATATTACATATCTTTAGTAAGCAAATATAATTTTGATTGACCCCTATATCTACAAGCTTACTCATAGATGTCTGGTGCTTCGGGGTTACTCGCAGGCATATTCGGTGATGTTTGGCTCGTTGCTCTACCAGTTGAGCTAGGCCGGCAACTTTATGATAATGAAGCGTACGCTAATTTGCCCCTAACATCTTCCTGACAATTCAAAGATGTTTAATGCTTTGGGGTTATTCCAAGGCTATTCGGTAGATAGTTTGCTTTACGCCAATCGAGATGTTATAACCTACACATATACTCAGCTAAACATGCTTCTGAGCTATTGTAAAAATACGAGAGCATTATTACATGCAGCATACAATATATAAATGAACGACACAAGAAATTGTGCGTTGCACGAACATAATTGGTGACCCGTACGGGACTCGAACCCGTGTTACCGCCGTGAAAGGGCGGTGTCTTAACCGCTTGACCAACGGGCCAGACAAGTGGAGCAATTTCCAACGAATCTTATTATATCCAAACAAAATACCTTTGTAAAGGGTGAAAATAATTTTCTAATAGTGGGATTTTTCTTTTTACTTTTTTACCCCACTATTCCCTCTATAGAGAGAATAATTTTCTCGAAAAATATCGATTAATTTCTTTAACACAAAATATTAGGTTATAATAGATAAGAATTTATTTGGAGGTGTCATGATGTCCAACTTACTACAAGGAAAAAACATTGTAATTATGGGTGTTGCCAACGAAAGAAGTATTGCCTGGGGAATTACAAAATCACTACATAACGCGGGAGCTAATTTGATTTTTACAAATAGACAAGAACGTTCTTATCAAAAGCTATCGAAACTTCTTGAAAAAAACAGCATAAAAGCAAAGCAAATTGTATCATGCGATGTCGCAAGCGACGAAAGTATTCAATCCGCTTTCCGGGAAATTAAAGAAAAAACAGGAACTATACATGGCCTAGTCCATTCAGTCGCTTTTGCTAATAGGGAAGAATTACAAGGTGACTTTTCCAATACTTCTAGAGATGGATTTTTATTGTCACAAAATATAAGTGCCTATTCACTCGTCGCGGTAACAAGGGAAGCCAGAAAATTAATGACGGAAGGCGGAAGCATCGTGACCCAAACGTATCTTGGTGCCGAGAGGGCTGTTAAGAATTATAATGTCATGGGTGTTGCCAAAGCATCACTTGAGTCAAGTGTTAGATATTTAGCTGAAGACGTGGGCAAAAACGGCATTCGTGTCAATGCCATTTCTGCAGGCCCAATCCGTACATTATCAGCTAAAGGGGTTTCCGGTTTTAATGAAATCAGTTCCGTTATAGAAGAAAAAGCTCCCTTACGAAGAAATGTAGATCAAGATGAAGTAGGAGATGCAACCTTATTTTTTATGAGTGATTTATCAAGAGGAGTTACAGGAGAAGTACTGCACGTTGATTCGGGTTATCATATTGTAGGGTAAAACACGGGAGATTTATTTTAAATGACTAACTCTTTAAAACTGCATCGCCTTATATGTTGAAAGCTATACAACAGAGGTGATGCAGTTTTTTGTTTTCTTATTGGTCTTCGGTTCAAACTGCATGTAACCCTAAAACAACGCAATACTCGTTCATTTGGGCGCTTGATCTCTCTTTTAATTCAATTGCGAAATACAATGAATGGATAAGGCTCTAAGTCTCTATTTTAGTAAGCATTCCTTTTTTTAACCAGTATGTTATATTTGATTTCTATCATTTAACCGTTGATCAATATGAGAAATGACAAATTCACATTCTTCTATCTCGAATGGATCAGGGTATTTCATATAATAGTCTAAGCATTTTGTGGCGTGCTTTCTCCACGCTTTTAAATCATCTTTCGTACAGCGATTAATTTCTTGTTTTACTTCTTTCCGATTAATCTGGATCTCTCCTATCTTTTTTAGTTATTGAATAACTTCCTTGTAATAACTTATCCTAAAATTCTTTGAGTAAATTATATATAACTGCACACACTAGTTTCGTAAGCAATTCAAATTTCTTTTAGGAGGATTATTTTTTATGGCACAACAACCAAATCAACAACAGATGCAGCAGGCTGCTCAAGCTGCACAACAGGCGCAACAAGCTGTTCAACAAGCACAAGCAAGTGCAGATCCACAACAGATGCAGCAAGCCCAACAGCAACTGCAACAGGCGCAACAGCAAGTCCAGCAAGCGCAGCAACAAGCTGGGGCAAACGCTCAGCAAAGCCCGGAACTGCAGCAAGCACAGCAACAAATCCAACAAGCTCAAGCAACTGCTCAGGCAAATCAAAATAATACTCAGTAAGAGAATTATAAAGGGGAGTTCATCATTGGACTTCCCTTTTTTACGTATATAATTGTATGTTTCCCTATATAGCTTAATAATTGCAAGAAATTATTTGACAATTCCAGCCCATGTACCGTCTATAATGAATTATCCCCCTATTACAAAACCCAATCTGTATGAGTAAAATATTAGTGGGAGAACATATAACCCCGTTATTGTATGAAGGATCGGGAGATCATTCATACAATAACGGGGCCAGCAAACGGAGTGCGGTAGGGATAAGCATTAACCATGAAAAGGAGGACCTTCTTTTATATAGTTAAAGATGACTAATCAACACTATAAAGAAGAGAGGTCCTCTGAATGAAAGATATCATAACTAAGGTCACAATGAAAGAATTAGAGCAGTTAATTTTTAGATCACTTCAAGCAAGTTTTTCCGAAGTCATGGCTAAAGTCCTTACGGAGGTGGATCAAATAATTGCCGAGGGAAGAGATAAAACAAAATTTGAATTAAAAGATAAAAGGAAGCTGTCTTTTGAATCTATGTTTGGCTCTGTGGAACTGCGGAGAAATTACTATAGAGATCGGGAGACTGGAAAATATGTGTATCTTCTTGATCAATATTTGAATTTCGATGGGGAGCAGGAAATTAGCCCTGTCGTTCAAGATTTAGCGATTGAATTGGCTGTCACAGGAGTTTCCTATCGCCAGGCTGAATATGCGATGGAAAAATTATTGGGATATCCCGTCATTAGCCATGAAGGGATCCGCCAGCAATTACTGAATACAGAAGTTGTCCCAAAGGAAAAGCAACCATTGGAAAACGATGTGTTATTTGTGGAAGTAGATGGTTTATATACAAAAAGCCAGGAGAAAAATAAAAGAGGAAAGGAATTGAAGATAGCCGCAACCCATCAAGGTTGGGAAATGAATGGGAAACGCGCGGCTTTGAAAGATAAGCGTCACTTCATTCATCGAGATAAACTACCATTCTGGGAATCTTTTGAACAATATTTAGTAGATACATACGAGTACGATCCAACCCGTCATCAATTAGTGATTAACGGAGATGGGGCGAAATGGATTACCTCATGTCGAGAATATTTCAGACATAATGCCATATTTGTCATTGATCGTTTTCATGTGGCTCGTGAAGTGCAGTATATATTTAGAGGCCATCCAAGATATCGCGAGATCCGCAAAAAGTTCGCAAAATATGATGCTGAAGGATTTTTAACAGAATTAAATAGTGCAGTTGGTACGATTGGGCATGAGTTGAAAGAAGGGCGTTTAGAAGACCTTATTAATCAGTTATCGCAATACCCAGAAGCTCTTAGAGACTACCGTGAAAGATTGAGGGAGAAAGGGATTGATACAGAAGGTTTCCGTCCAATGGGGAGTGCGGAAGGTACCATGAGTGTATTCGCAAAACGCCTCAAAAATGGACGAAGTTGGTGTGATATCGGTTTGGAGAAAATGAGTGACGCCATGGTCGCTTTAAAAGACAATTTAATCATTAAAACGCTTCGTGGTAGCATTCTAAACGAGGACGAAATGGACACAGATAAAACAGAAGAAAAGCCACCAAAGCACTTTGTAGAGAGACTTACAAAGCATGTTGGGGAGGCAACGCGAAATAATCTAGCCTATCTACAAGGCTCAATTTATAAGCCAGTAGCTATGGCATTAAAGGGACTAAAGGGATTTTAAAAACTACTATGACACAGGAATTAACTCAGAATCACTGAAAGTAAGCGCCTTCAAATTGGATTGAGCAACTATATAAAAAAGGGTATTTCATGGGTTAAAATATTCCTCCCACAAATGCTTGACACGATCACCCAATCTCATTCATTTTACTTTAGCGCAGCAAAAATCTAAAATAAAGATAAATAGTGATTTTCATAGGGAGAAATGAACATGAGCATTGTCAATGAAAGACTCGGAACACAATCCGTTGTAAAAAGTTTTTTTCAATATTTTATACCAACGATTCTCGGTATGATGCTTATGTCAGTGAATATTGTTATTGACGGAATTTTTGTTGGAAATGGTGTAGGTGCTCTTGCGTTAGCGGGGGTCAATATCGCTGTCCCGGTATTTTCCATTATTATTTCTGTAGCCCTGTTGATCGGCATTGGCGGCGGGGCATTATATTCAATGGCAATGGGGGAAAATAATACAGATCATGCTAAAAAAATATTTTCAACTTCTATGGTGCTCGTTACCGTTATTACGATTTTCACGAGTCTTATCAGTTATTTAAATATCAAAACGGTTGCGCGCTTGTTTGGTGCGACAGAAGAGACGCTTCCGTATGTTATAGATTATATGACTATTTTACTTCTATTTTCGCTCGTCCTTGCAATTGAAGTATCTTTAAGTATTTTTGTTCGTAACGATGGCGATCCGCAGCTCGCAACATTAGGTTTAGTTATAACCGCTATATTAAATATAATCCTTAATTACTGGATGATTTTTATTCTCCAGTTGGGAGTGACAGGCGCAGCTTTTGCGACAGTCATTGCAACAGCGGCCGGGGTCCTCATATACATGCTTCACTTTTTAAAGAAGGGATCTGGCTTAAAATTTGTAAAAATAGGCTGGAATAAACGGGATATTTTATCGATCAGTAAGATTGGTTTTCCAAGTTTCCTATCTGAAGCCGGAATGGGTGTTTTTGTGATGGGTTATAATATTGCTATGGCCTATCACATTGGAACAAGCGGTCTGGCAGCCTTCTCTGTCATTAATTATTTGCACGTGTTTATGTTTTTGGCCTTTATCGGCATTGGCTCTACTATTCAGCCAATGATTAGTTATTACTATGGTGCCAAGAAATTTACAGCGATTAAAACAACGGTTCAAATTGCAGAAGTAACTGGATTGGCTCTTGGTCTTTTGTTTATTGGTATCGGTTATTTCGGAGCCGACTATTTAGTGTCGATATTTGGAATTACCTCCTCACATATTGCATCACTTGCGACAAACGGGCTAAAGTTATTTTTCCTAGGATATATATTCATGGGAATCAATTTTATTTATATGACGTATTATCAGTCGATTGGACAAATTAAGCCTTCTATCGGCATTACGGTATTTCGTGGATTTATTTTACTTGCGATTATGCTGCTCGTCTTACCTATAATTTTTGGAATAAACGGGATCTGGCTCGCTCTCCCTGTAGCAGAGGGGATCGTGGCTATTGTATTACTGGCTTTTGCAAGAAAGGGTATTATGGATAACGATTTGGCACTGCGTGACTTTTCGACATAAAGTAAAATGAAAAGCTGGCTCACCCATTAGTGAACCAGCTTTTCATTAGGCAACGACATCGTACCCTTGATCCTCGATTTCTTGTTTCATTTTATCTGTTGTTACTTCGGTATCGTCATAGGTGACTTCCACTTTTCCTTCACTTAAAGTTACTTCAGCAGATGCAACACCTTTCAAATTTTCCAATGCTCCTTGTACTGCAGATACACAGTGTCCGCAACTCATTCCTTCTACCTTTATTGTTGTATTCATTTGTTAGCCTCCTTGAAATATTTGTTTATATTTTAACGCGTTTTAGTCGAAGCGCGTTTGCCACTACGCTAACGGAGCTAAACGCCATTGCTGCTCCGGCTATCCATGGTGCTAAAAGACCGACCGCTGCGATCGGGATACCAGCACTATTATAAGCAAAGGCCCAAAATAGGTTTTGACGAATATTTCTAATTGTTGCATGGCTTATTTTCATTGCTTTTGGAATTAACAGCAGTTCACCACCCAAAATAGTAACATCTGCGGCTTCAATTGCAACTTCCGTACCTGTTCCAATGGCAATGCCGATGTCCGCTATCGCCAGTGCCGGGGCATCATTTATGCCATCGCCAACCATCGCAACTTTTTTACCTTGCTCCTGTATCCCTCTAACTTTATCCGCTTTTTCTTCAGGTAAAACTTGCGCGATCACACGATCAATCCCTACTTGTTTTGCAATTGCTTGAGCTGTTTTCTCATTATCTCCTGTAAGCATAATTACATGCATACCGTCGGCTTTCAGTTGCTGTATTGCTTCTTTAGCTGTTTCTTTAATCGTGTCAGCAACAGCGATTACACCTTGGCATTTTCTATCTACCGCGACAAGCATTGCCGTCTTGCCTTCCAGCTCATATGTTGCCATTTCTTGATCTACCGCTTCTATATTTACATCGTGATCCTTCATTAACTTTCTTGTTCCAACAAGCACCGTCTGATTCGAAAAGCGCGCCTGGATACCGTGTCCGGGTATGGCTGTGAATTCGTCCGCATTCAATAATTCAATCTTTTTATTCACTGCATACGTGACAATCGCATCTGCCAGCGGGTGCTCTGATCCTTTTTCCGCACTGGCCAATAATTGAAGCGTCGTTTCCTCACCGGTAAAGTCCGTCACTTCCGGTGTACCTTTTGTAATGGTGCCTGTTTTATCCAAAACAATCGTATCGATTTCGTGTGTTCGCTCTAAATGTTCGCCGCCTTTAAATAAAATGCCATCTTCAGCAGCTTTACCTGTTCCTACCATGATGGAGGTCGGTGTGGCCAATCCGAGTGCACACGGACAAGCAATGACCAGTACGGCAATAGAAGCAATTAATGCCGTTTCGAAATTTCGTGGTGCAACAACAGCTATCCATATAATGAACGTCAAAATGGCAATGCCTACAACTATTGGAACAAAATATCCTGCAATGACATCAGCCAAACGTTGAATAGGAGCTTTTGATCCTTGTGCATCTTCCACAGCTTGGACAATTGATGCCAGTGCTGTGTCTTTTCCAACCTTTGTCGCTTCCATTTCAATCGAGCCATTTTTATTAAATGTTGCTCCAATAACATTAGATTGGAGATCTTTTTCTATTGGTATGGATTCCCCGGTGATCATCGACTCGTCAACCGAAGTCCTCCCCTTTACGACAATACCGTCAACGGGTATCTTTTCTCCGGGTTTTACGACAAGGCGATCGCCAACAATTACTTTTTCAACGGGAACCATTTGCTCTTTTCCGTCACGTAATACGCGCGCCTCTTTCGCTTGCAAATTCAACAGCTTTGAAATAGCAGCTGTCGTCTTGCCTTTCGCATTCGTCTCCAAATACTTTCCAAATAGAATTAATGTAATTAAAATAGCGCTCGTTTCAAAATAAAGGTGCGGGTTATATTCCGGATTTCCAATCGTTCGAAACGCTTCATATAAACTGTAAAAGTAAGCTGCACTTGTACCCAATGCTACTAATACATCCATATTGGCACTACCGCTGCGCAAGTTCTTATAGGCACCTTCATAAAATTGCCAGCCGATAATGAATTGAACCGGGGTGGCCAATGCAAACTGGAACCACGGATTCATTAATATATTCGGAACGCTGATTCCAAACAAATGATCAAGCATCGTAATGAGCAATGGTACCGATAATAAAGCGGAAATGATCAATTTTGTTTTCATCCGCTTGATTTGTTTTTCTTTATCTGATGCTTTTTCTTCTTTACTAGCTCTTAAAGAAGCATCGTAGCCTATTTTTTTGATATGTTCTACCATTTTATTCTCTGTTATGATTCCTGGATAATATGCAATGGTCGCCGTCTCATTCGTCAGATTTACTGTTGCTTTTTTGATTCCTGTTTGTTTATTTAATACTTTTTCAATTCTTGCTGCACATGCTGCACAGGTCATGCCGTGCACATCGAATTCTACTTTTTCATCCTGCACGCCATAGCCGGTTTTCTCTATTTTCGATGTTATGTCATTAAACGCTGCTTTTTCCGGCTCGTATTGAATATTTGCTTTCTCCGTCGTTAAGTTCACTTGTGCATGGACGCCGTCTATTTTATTTAAAGCTTTTTCCACCCTGGAAGAACAGGCTGCACAAGTCATTCCTGTTACGCCAACCGTAATATTTTTTGCTTCGCTCATTGCCTATTCCCTCCTAAGACTTAGAAAAGTGTTTCATTACTTCGAGCAATTCAGTAATTGCATCGTCCCCATCACCAGATTTGACCGCATGACTGACACAATGATGCATGTGGCGCTCCGCAACTGTGAACCCCACTTTTTTTAATGCTGCATTAATTGCACTAATTTGTACTAACACATCTATACAATAACGGTCTTCTTCGACCATTTTCTGAATCCCGCGCACTTGTCCTTCGATCCGCTTCAACCGGTTAACAACTGCTTGTTTTTCGCTTTCCGTTCGCGGTGTTATTGGTTGATCGTAAAGATGTTTATCCATCGCAACCACCCTTTTACCATTTTAACTATACTATACCCCCCTATTGTATTATCCGTCAATAAATCTGTTTTATTTACATTTACTCACGCATAAAACCTGTAAAAAAGCGCACAACGAAAAAGCACCCCCACACGGTAATACTTAGGTCAAGTATTACCGATGCGAAGATGCTTTTTGTTATATTACTGTTGTAAGTTCAGGTTTTTACTGTCTAAGGAATAAATACACCAAAGCACTTTAAACACATATTGCACTTTATAATAACCTTTTTAAAAATCCATTTTACTAATCACTTTCCCATTGAGTCAAGTTGTTTTTCCGCCATATTTCCAGCGATTGGCAGTTTGAACGTTTTTCCTTGATAAGCTTTTACCATTAAAACAATCCACAAGATGACAGACAGCGGGGAAAGCAGTATTCCAATGAGCCAGCCGATAATTGGTACGGCTGTCAAAACAAGACTGGCAACAAATATAATGGCGAACGTAATAATCGACTGCAACGCATGAAACCGGACAAAACGATCTTCTTTCTCAATAACAAGGAAGATGATACCAGTGATAAATCCAGCTAAATAACACAGCATTCCTGCTACGTTTTTATCCATTCCTGTTGATGAACTCTTCTCTTTTTCTTTCTTTTGTTCACTTTCTGTCGACTGTACAGCATCCTCTTTAAATACCGTTTGATCTTTATCTTCGTTCATAATGAGTTCCTCCTTCAAATTTTGAAATTATAATATCATACTCAACTCTTTTAAAAGTAATTCCAATTATCGTATTTACTCAGTCACTTGTGGTATCATATCCATAAGATCCTGAGCATTTTCCGTAACTTCAGCAGGAACAACAACTTCTTCTGCTTTATTAAAGTCACTGTACTCATAGTAGGTGTGATCCTTTGAATGAATTTCAGCGCCTCCAAAGTTGTTCGTATGTTCTGTATCCATCTGCATGGAAACGACATAAAACGTCTTTTTATCAATCTTCAACTCATACGTTCCTTTTATATCCGTAATCATATCTACTAAACTTTGATAAGCATCTTCACCAGCCATTTCTTTTATTGCACCATACATCACCTCTTTATACTCCTCACCGGAACTGGAAAATGTAAGAATATAATGAGCGTCATCTTCTTTTAACTCAAACGAATCGTGTAGTTCCGCAAAAAAATTAAATTGTGATTCAGTAAGAGCAGCTACCGTGCTCATCATACCACCTGCCTGCTCAGCGGACACCGACATCCAACCTTCTGTATCCGTATCCGTGAAATAGCTCGCTTCATTCGTCCAATACATTTCCATTTCCGAAGCTCCTTCTTGCTCAGACACACTTTCCATCAATAAATATTGAGCAAACGGATCAAATGATATTCTCCCGGTTATATTGGATGTTTCATGATCTTGCATACCCATCATGTCCATCGTCGATTCCTGTTCACCCGTTATCACCATCCCTGAGACTGATTTCATTGCTTTGGCAGTTTGCTTCAAGATACCTTCCACACCGGAAACAGTCTCTACTGAAACATCGTCCGGCTCTTTGTCTGCATTACCATCATTTGATGTTACTTCTTCCGGTTCTTCCTGTGCAGCTTCTTCTGTACTATCCACTTCCTGCTTTGCATTTTCCGTTGAATCAGCATCCTCTTGACCACATGCTACAAGCATCGCGAGTAACATTAAAGATAGAATAATAGCGATTTTCCGCATTTTTTTACGACACTCCTTCTTACCTAATCAAAAGATATCATACGAAGGTTAAGAGAAGGTTAAGTAAAACGATAATTTAAAAACATTTGTGAAAATCTCGTACCCCTAAAGGATGTGTTCAAAGGCGGATAAAGGACTAGTGATTGGTTTAATATGAATTTACGATACAAATTAGAGCGACGGCTTTAATTGTTCAGATGATGCGTTTAGTTGCTATGGTAGTTTACGGGTAAGACAACGGCAATCATACGTCATCAGTCGAAAATACGTATCCCAATCCACGAACCGTTTGAATAAATTTTGGGTTTGTCGGATCTTTTTCCAGTTTCCTGCGCAAATGACTAATATGGACTTTTACTGTTTGAATTTCACCGGCAGAATCCACACCCCATATATGATCATATAACTGTTCAGCACTCCAGACTTGGTTCGGATGCTGTGCTAGTAGAATTAATAGTTGAACCTCTTTCGCGGATAATGGCACCAGTTGATCATTGAGGTAACACATGTAACGATCAAGATGAATCTTTAAGTCGCCATAAATGAGCAAATCCGATTCCAGTTGATCATCCTTATAATACCGACGGAGATTCGCTTGTATTCTCGCTTCCAGTTCAGCGTAATCGAACGGCTTTATAACGTAATCATCCCCGCCTAATTCGAAGCATTTAATTTTATCCATCACATCTCTGCGAACACTTAAAAACAGAATGGGCACAGTTCGCTTTTTTCTGATTTCCCAACAAACTTCAAACCCATCCATTCCTGGCATTTCTATATCAAGCAAAATAAGATCGGGTTCTTCCCTATCTACTATATGTAAAGCATCTTCACCGTTTGCAGCAGTTAATACGAAATAGCCCTTTTTCTCCAGGTACAACTGAATAAGTATACGGATTCCTTCTTCATCGTCAACGACCAAAATCGTTTTCTTTGCCATGTCACCCACAGCCCTTTCATTCAACATGATAAATAGGTAAAACGACAGTAAACTTACTGCCTACACCCGGTCGGCTCTCAACCCGAACCGTCCCTTCATGGGCTTCGATAATTTCCTTTACAATTGCTAATCCTAAACCGGTTCCTCCTGAGTCATCCTGGGTTGACAGATTTGTTGCCTTATAAAATCGCTCAAAGATAAAAGGCAATTTCTCTTCATCAATCCCATGGCCATTGTCCTGAAGCTGTATAACCACTTCACTTGTTTTTTCCATTAGCATGACTGTTACAATCAATTCACCGGTATTCGGTTCAGTATGCTTGATCGCATTCCAAATGAGGTTGGAAAATAGTTGATCCATTCGACCTACGTCAATGTGACAAGCATATGCTGTAAATTTTTCCGCATTCTGTTTTTTCACAAAAGAAAATAGGCGATCTTCCTGTTTGACATCCCATTCATGCATTGCGTGAACTTGATTCAGCCATTCGTTTAAATTAACTTTCTCTTTGTTTAAACTCATCGTTCCTGCTTCCCATTTTGATAAATCTGATAAGTCCGCAATTAACCGATTTAGAATTTGTAGCTTATGTTCCACCATATCTAAATAACGTGGATCATGATCGATAATTAAGCCGTCCTGAACGGCTTGCATGTATCCTTGAATGACGGTGACAGGTGTGCCTAATTCATGTGCAATATTTGCTAATAACATACGACGGGATTCCGCCATGTTTATTAATTCTTGATTCGCTTTCTCCAAGTTTTGGTTAGCCTTTTTCAATGCCTCTGTGCGTGTATCCACTTTTTCTTCTAGATGTTGATTTAATTCTTTCAATTCAAGATTTAATCGACTAAGTTTCAACAACGTTTTAACTCGAGTTAAAAGCTCCTGCTTATCACAAGGCTTTGTTAAGTAATCATTCGCACCCACCTCAAAGGCTGTAATTTGATCGTGCATCTGTGTTTTGGCAGTGAGCATTAGAATAGGTAACTCCATCAATGAATAGTGTTCGCGCAAACGGCGACATACTTCATACCCCGACATTTTTGGCATCATGATATCTAGGATTAGTAAATGAACCGGTCGTTTTCGCACTTCCTCCATAACACCTTCACCATTTGAAACGGCAATCACATCATAGCCTTCCATTGAAAGTTGATTTTTTAACACTTGTAAATTAACAAACTCATCATCGGCAATTAAAATGGTTGTTTTTTCCGTATGCGATATAATTTCAGGTTCAGAGACGACGCCAAATTCTTCTTCGGCAACGCTTCTTGAGATTATTGTTGAGGCAGCCTCCAACCTTGCTCTACTTTGATCTTCACTTATCGGTAAGGTAAAGCTGAATGTTGACCCATGTCCTACTGTAGACACAACGTTTATTTCACCTTGATGGAGTTCAACCAATCGTTTCGTTATACTAAGACCTATTCCGGATCCACCGACTTCCCTTGATGTGCTAGAGTCTCCTTGATGAAATGGTTCAAAAATAGTATCCATCTGATCAGACGGTATTCCTTTACCTGTATCTGAAACGATTATCTTCAAAAAGTTCTCCTGTTTCTTAGCAGAAACATTTACTTCACCCCCGTCCGTATACTTAATTGCATTACCAACCAGATTATACAAGATTTGCTGCAGTCGGTTTTCATCCGCTATAACCAACGGCGTCGATGGATCAATTTGATTTTTTAATAAGATAGGTTTATCCTTTGTTAGCGGCTGACAAATTGTTAGAACAACATCTGTCAAAGTAAACAAATGAACAGGTTCTGGATGAATAGCTAGATCATCGTTTTTCAACCTGGAAAAGTCAATAATATCATCGACTAAGTTCGCCAATCGTCTCCCACTCACACTAATCATCCATAAATGTCGATCCAGTTCTTTTGTTATTTTCCCAGCAGCTCCGCCCCGTAATGTTTCTGCAATACCAATGATTCCGTTCAAAGGGGTACGCAGTTCATGCGAAGTCACTGCCAAAAATTCATCTTTCAATTTATCCGTCTTTTTTAAATTTTTTAATGCGAGTTTTTGGCTCGCAATCGCTTCTTTTTTCGCCTGCTCCTTTTCCATGCGCATTACCTTATAACGGTCACCCAAAGCGAGTGAAAGCAGAACAACCTCCAACGTTGTCGTTACATGCCAAGCATATTTTGTAAAAGGAATAAGCGGCAATAACCCGGCATCCACCAAAATTGAAACGGATACCCCAAATAAAAAGGTCCCCCAAGCCAGTGCAAAGAAACGAGCTGGACGATATTTCCTCCGTAAACTGATTACCAACGTTGAAATAACAAGAGTTATCGTAACAGCAACACATATAATAGCGGCATACATCGCAAGTGTAAAGGAGAATAAGCTCCAAATCGCAGTTAGTGCGTTCACAATAAGAAATACTTTAAATAAACGATCTAACCTCGGAACAAATTGGTTCGTTCGTAAAAAACTTCTCGTAAATAATAAAGCTGCCATATTAGCCAAACACATAAAGGTGACAACTGCTTGTAGATTCCACCTTACAAGCTCCGGCCATAAAAACTGAAATGCCAAGCCAGTATCAGACAAATAAAGAAACCCATTTAAAACAACAAATAACACATAATAAAGGTAACTGCGGTCCCGAATGGAAAAGTAAAGAAATAGATTGTAAAAGGACATCACAACTGAAATGCCTATTAAAATACCAAATAGCATATACCCGGTCTGCGATTTTGCGCCAAAAGCCGCTGGATTCCAGACGGTTAATGGGATTTGCATCGATCCCCCGGTTCTTAATTGCATATAAAAGGTTTGTTCCTCATACGACTTTATCGGCAGATTCATAATAAAGTTTCGATGATAAATTTCTTTATCTGTAAATGGATCTTTATTTCCCATAGATAACTTTTCAAAAGAACCGTCTGTATTCGATTCATAGAAGTGAATACGATTAATTTTCGGTGTTTCTATTTCAAGTAACCAATCCTGTATGGATGATTGATTATCAATGTGAAACCGGACCCAATATGTATCTTGTGTATAACCGAAATTTGGTCTACCAATTTCTTTGTAGGAAGTAAATTGTTCTTCCAAACGGCCTGATACAATATCTTCTATTGCATATCCGCCATACTTATCTATTAGAATTTCAATCGAATCATCCAATAAAACTTTGTCTGTGTTGGCTTTTAAAATTGCCGATTCATTTTTACCTTTATTATCCTTAGCGTCAATTACATCACCCATAAAAAGAAGGGGAATCAATACAAGTATCAATAGCACTTTCATCTGTTTGAATACCATGTATGTAGCCCCCCTTTTTTTCTACGGCTTTCATTTCATCTAAAATCTCATTTTCAACACACGAATAGTCAATCATTGTGATTATACCATAAAGTAATCTCATTATTAATAAAATTGTAAATATACCATGCGGAAGAACTCTGTATAATCAACGTGCTATCATAGAATAAGTCTTAAATTATTAGCTTTCGTGTCCCTAAACTGACCACTACATAGGCGAAAAAGGAGACGAGAACAGGCAAAACGACCGAATGCAGACCAAATGGCTGCGGAAAATAGGTATCAGACACAACATACAACACAACACCAACAACCATCGAAGCAAGCGCTCCGTACTTATTTCCTTTGGACCAATAAAGCCCCAGCACAATTGGCCAAATAAACGCCGCTTCCAAGCCGCCAAAAGCAAATAAGTTCAGCCAAATTACCAAATCAGGCGGATTTAAAACAATCGTAAACACGATTACCCCTAGTAAAGCGGTAATTGTAAAGCTGAGGCGTTTTACCTGGTTGTTCGTTGCACTCGGATGCACATAGTTTAAATAGACATCCTTTACAATCGTGGAACTGACTAATAGGAGAAGCGAATCAACTGTTGACATAATCGCCGCCATCGGTGCAGCCAACACAATACCGGCAAGCCACCCCGGCATGACTTCAAGGGCAATTAGCGGCATCACTTTATCAGCATCCCCTGCCTCGATTCCCGGTAAAATTGGTCTCGCAAATACCCCGATTAAATGCATATTTAACATAATGAAACCGACCACGATTGTTCCAATGATCAATGCCCGATGCATGGATTGCGAATTTTTATACGACATCGCACGAACCGCTATTTGTGGCAAAGCAACCACTCCGACCCCGACGAGAATCCAAAATGAAGACACATAGGTGGGAGATAAACTTCCATCTGCGCCAAACGGAGTAATTAAGTTTGGATTTTCTGCGGTCAAATCAGCCATGATTTTTGGTATTCCTCCACCTGCAACAATGACCGCAATTAACAATATGAGTGTTCCGACAAACATGATCGTCCCTTGGATCGCATCTGTTAATGCAACCGCTCGAAAACCACCAATCGTAACATATATCAGTATGGATATAGCAAAAATGAATAAAGCTGCTGTATAGGATAAGCCAGTTAATGACTCAATTAACCTGGCTCCACCAATCCACTGAGCAGCCATTGCCGAAAACAGAAAAATAATAATGCTAAATCCTGAAAAAAGAACAACCCACTTTGATTGGTATCGTTCTTTTAAAAAGTCCACCATTGTCACTGCTTGATATTTTCTTGTGACAATAGCAAATTTTTTACCTAATACCATCAATACAAAATACCCTGTAGCAACCTGTGACATTGCCAGTAAAACCCAGCCAAGCCCTTGTGTGTACGCCGTCCCAGGCCCGCCAATAAAACTGCTTGCACTGCCATAGGTTGCCGTCATAGTCATGGCTAACATAAAGCCACCCATGCTTCGGCCACCTAAAAAGTATTCCTGTAAAAAGGAAGTTGATGTCCGTACATACCTAACTGAGTACAGACCGATGCCAAAAATAATAACTAAAAAACCTAGTAATGGAATAATTGCTTGCCAATTCATTGATCTCCCTCCTCGTCTTCAAAAGGAAGATCTGTAAAAAACTTCTTCACAATGATTGTTACAAGCACAACCATTACAATGAAACCTAACACACAACTATAAAAGAACCATGCTGGTAACCCAAAAACATAGGAATATTCTGATGGATCTTTACTTCCAAGCCCATAGGCAAATGCAAACCACCAGATAAAGTTGAAAATGACTAACCCCACTCCAATCAATGCTTCCCGATTGGCAATCTGAAATCGTTTGTCATCCTGGTTCATAATCAAAGTCTTCCTTTCTACCATTCAATAATAATTATCTGAATTCATTCTCATTATCTATTATAGTACCTCGTTACCTCCCTTTTTGTCATTTTTACTGCCAAGAATATTGATACTATTCAACCGTATTGTATGAAGAGAACGTAAATTTAAGTTATACTAAAAAGTGAATAAAAATCTAGCAAAGGAGATGTAAATATGATTAGTCAAAAGTTAGCAGATGCCCTAAATGAACAAGTAAATAATGAATTTGATGCTGCTCAAGCTTATATTGCAATGGCGGCCTACTGCGAACATCATAGCTACTCCGGTTTTGCCAATTTTTATCTTCAACAGGCGGAGGAAGAGCGATTTCACGCAATGAAGCTGTACGATTACCTCAATGATCGCGGCATTCAAGTGAAGATTACGGCAACATCGGCTCCTAAAACCGAATTTAATTCTATTTTAAATACATTTGAAACATCACTTGAACAAGAAAAAGCGGTAACGAAAAACTTTTACGATTTAACAGACCTCGCTTGGGCTGAAAAAGAACATGCGACGATTTCCTTTTTAAACTGGTTCTTAGATGAACAAGTTGAAGAAGAAGCAACTTTTGACACACATATTGAATATTTAAAACGAATCAGTGATGATAAAAATGCACTGTTCCTATACGAAAAAGAATTAGGAGGGCGCAAATTCCCCTCAAACTCTAACGATTAGTATGTAGATAAAAAAACTTGATACAGATTTCATCAAAACACCATCAAAAATGGTGTTTTTTTGTTCGCCCAGCATGGGCGAACTCTAATGGGTGAAAGTCCCAAGTGCGACCTTGTAGCGGTAAGCACATAGCCAAAAGCAAGGGTGTCCACCGTGAGGCGGAATCTGAAGGAAGCTCGAGGCAAACCTCTGGTCTGACGAACAGAAACCATATAAGAGGCAACACATGAGGGTAAGGCTGCAAAAGAAGCTGAAGTCCAATAGCTACAACGATCATGTGGTGTATATATGGCAGATAGATAGAGGGAAAGAGTTCGCACCTTAACTGGGGAGGTCTCGTTTCTCTATCCCAAAAGTATACAGTGATGTATGCCTGGAAAACGAGAAGTCAGCAGAAGCCGTAGTAGTGAAGAAATCTAGCGAAAGCTAGAAAGAATGAAGGGCTGAATAATTTTATCGTTATAGAAATCTCTATTGGAAGATGGCAAAAGACCACTGGCCAAAGCATGAAAGTGGATACCAGCTTCACGAGAAAGAAAGGATATAACATACATGCATAAACGTGCAATACTAGACAAAATTCTTGATAAAAACAATCTGAATGATGCCTATAAACAAGTAATCAAAAACAAAGGGGCAGCTGGTGTCGACGGAATGACTATAGATGAGCTAGGAGGATACTTAGCGAGAAATAGGGAGAAAATCATCCTAGAAATCCGGGAGCGAAGATACAAACCACAACCAGTCTTAAGAGTTGAAATTGCCAAGCCTGATGGTGCAACGCGTCTCTTGGGAATACCTTCGGTAGTCGACCGAGTCGTACAACAAGCAATATCTCAAGTTCTTACTCCGATATTTGATAGTCAATTCAGCGACAACAGCTACGGTTTTAGACCCAGGCGGTATGCAGAAATGGCTATACTACAAGCATTAGAGTACATGAATGA